>NZ_JBSGZI010000021.1:0-86672 GCF_053610945.1 Streptomyces sp. NPDC054849 | reverse complement strand
ACCTGCCGCGGGCGGGGGGGGCGCCGCCCCGGTCGGGGGCGGCGGGCAGGGTCCCGATGGCGAGTGCGGCGGCCGCCGCCGCGGTCGCCAGGCGGATTCGGGCACGGCTCATGGCAACTCCTGTGACGGAGAAGGGGGATCACCCTGGTGGTGGCAGGGTGCGGAGCGAGTGCTGCCCGTTCGACCGATGCAGACGGTCCAGCACGGTGTGTGCCTCGGCCATGACGCGGGAGACGAGCTCCGCACACGACGGGAGATCATCGATCACTCCCGCGACCTGGCCCGAAGCCATGACGCCGAGGTCCGTACGGCCCTCGACCATGGACGCCTTGAGGAGCATGGGGGTGTTCGCAGCGAGCAGGACCTGGCTCCAGGACAGGTCCTTGCCGTGTTTCATCGCCAGGCCGTCGCGGACCATCTGCGGCCAGCTCAGACCGGACAGTTTGCGGAAGCCGGCCGCGTGCCGGACCGCCCGGGCCAGCGCCCGGGTGCGCCCCGCCCGCTCCAGGGAGTCGACCAGCGCCGTGCGCAGCATCCGGTGCGGCAGGCCGTCGACGGCCGTGGTGACGGTGACGTCCCCGACCGTGGCCTGCAGGTACCGGGCCTTCACGGCGTCCGGGACGGTGGAGTCGGAGGTCAGCAGGAAACGGGTGCCCATGGCGATGCCCGCGGCCCCGTACGACAGCGCTGCGACCAGGCCGCGCCCGTCGCAGAACCCGCCCGCCGCGACCACCGGGATGTCCACGGCGTCCACGACCTGCGGCAGCAGCACCGTCGTGGCCACGTCCCCGGTGTGGCCGCCGCCCTCGCCGCCCTGCACGATCACCGCGTCGGCGCCCCAGGCGGCCACCTTCTCGGCGTGCCGTCGGGCCCCGATCGACGGGACGACGACGACGCCCGCGTCCTTGAGCCGCCCGATCAGCTCCCTGGAGGGCGCGAGGGCGAACGAGGCGACCCGTACCCCCTCCTCGATGATCAGCTGTGCGCGCTCGGCCGCGTCCCCGGCGTCCGCGCGCAGATTGACCCCGAAGGGGGTCCCGTCCGGGATGCGGGACTTGACCTCGCGGACCGCCGACCGCAGCTGGTCGACGGTCATCGTCGCCGAGGCCAGGATCCCCAGGGCCCCCGCGTTGGCGGCGGCCGACACCAGCCGGGGTCCGGCGACCCAGCCCATGCCCGTCTGCACGAGGGGGTGCTCGACCCCGACCAGTGCGGTGAACGCCGTCTCCATCGGATCAGCCCCGTACTTCCCGGTCGCGCAGGCCCCGGGGATCGATGACTTCACGGATCAGGCGCAGCTCCTGCGCGGTCGGCTCCCGCGTGCAGGGGACCTCGCCGGAGAACGCCAGCGCGAAGCCGGTGGCGGCCTGGACCTGGTCGGTGGTGACCCCGGGGTGGACGGAGGCCAGGCGCATCGAGTGGCCGGGGCCGGCGAAGTCGAGGACGCCGAGGTCGCTGACCACCCGGGGCAGCCGGTGGTGGCGGGTCACTCCGGCGGCCCGGGCGCGGTCGTAGCCGACGCCGCTGACCATGTCGACGCGCTCCACGAAGACCCGGGGGGAGTGCTTGGGCACCCAGTAACTCACCGGGTTGTTGAGGGTGTTGACGGGGGCGCCGCGTACCCCCAGGAGCTGACGGGCGGGCCGCTCCCAGTCGCCGATGCAGGAGATGTTCTGGTTGCCGTACCGGTCGATCTGGCTCGCGCCCATCATCACGTGCCGCCTGCCGCCGGTGACCATCGTCAGGTGGCGCCGGTACGGGAGCCAGCCCTCGGCCGTGCCGTCGAGTCCGACGAGCGTGGCCTCGCCGTCGGTCAGGAGCAGGTCGGGGGAGAAGGTCCGTTTGGCGAGCCGGGCCCCGAAGGAGGGGATCAGGCCCATCGGGCTGGCGAGCACCTCGCCGTTGTCGCGCCAGGCCTCGGCGCAGGCGATCACACAGTATTCGGCGCGGGTGACGGTCGCGGTGCTCACTTCTGCTCCTCGTGCCAGGTCCGGACGGCGCACTGGTAGTCGTGCTCGCTCGCCCCCGAGAGGAAGCGCGCGGCGAACTCGGGCCAGGGGGTGGTCGCGTAGAGCCTCTGGAAGGCCTCGTCGCGGTCGTGGTCGGGGACGCAGGAGGTGAAGTGCGCGCCGTTCGGGGTCTCGACGACCCCGGTGACGTAGTGGCGGCTGACGAGGAGGGACTGCAGGGGGCCGGCCTTGGCGAGTTCGGCGGTCTCGACGAGCCGTTCGCAGGAGACGTAGGCGGCGTCGGCGGCCTCGCAGAACAGGTCGTCGAAGTACGGGTCCGGGCCCAGGTACTGGGCGTTGCCCAGGCGGTCGGCGCGGTTCAGGTGGACCAGGGCGGCGTCCATGCGCAGGGCGGGGACGGCCACGAGCTCCTCGCCGTCGGCGTAGGGGGAGGTGACCGTACGCAGCTCCGGGTTGACCCGCATGACGTCGGAGCCGAGGCCGGCGCGGACGGGGAGGAAGGGCAGCCGGTTGGCGGCGGCGTGCAGGCCCCACATGAACATGGCCTCGTCGAGCTCGGTGAGGGTGAAGGCGGCGCGCTCGCGGGCGGCCCGGAAATGGGGCTCCAGCGGGATGGAGTCGAGGGTGGCGAAGGGGGCGACGAGTCTGCGGATGCGGCCCGCGGCGGCCAGCAGGCCGACGTCGGGGCCGCCGTACGAGATCACGGTGAGATCGGTGATCTCGGACCGGAGCAGTGCCCGCACCAGCGCCATGGGCTTGCGCCGGGACCCCCAGCCGCCGATGCCGATGGTCATCCCGCTGCGCAGCCGCCCGACGACCTCTTCGGGGGTGAGTGTCTTGTCGGTCATGCGCGCTCTTCCTTCCCGAAGGTGTCACGGACCCGGTCGGCGATCCCGCTGAGGTTGGCCTCGAAGGTGAAGCCCTGCTCGAAGCGGTAGCTGCGGCGCACGTCCACGGGGTCGATCCCGTTGATGGCCGCTTTGGCCAGCCGGGTCAGGTAGCCGTCCTTCCTCGCTATCTCGGCCGCCAACTCCAGCGCGGCCGAGCGCAGTTCCGCGCGCGGGACCACCTTCCAGACCGAGCCGTGCGCGTGCAGTTCGGCGGCGGTCGCCGTGCGCGAGGTGTAGTACAGCGCGCGCATCAGGTGCTGCGGGACCAGCCGGGCCAGGTGGGTGGCGGCGCCGAGCGCGCCCCGGTCCAGCTCCGGCAGCCCGAACGTGGCGTCGTCGGAGGCGACGATCGCGTCGGCGTTGCCGACGAGGCCGATGCCGCCGCCCAGGCAGAACCCGTTCACGGCCGCGACGACCGGCACCTCGCACTCGTACACGGCGGCGAAGGCCTCGTAGCAGCCCCGGTTGGCGCCGAGGAGGGCGGTGTGCCCGGTGTCGCGCTGCATCTCCTTGATGTCGACGCCGGCGTTGAAGCCGCGGCCCTCGGCGCCGAGGACGACGCACCGGACCTCGGGATCGCGGCCTGCGGCGCGCAGCGCGTCCGCGAGGTCGTACCAGCCCTGCACGGGAGTTGCGTTGACGGGTGGGAAGTCGACTGTGACGAGTGCGATGCCCTTGTCCGGGCGTGAGGTGGAGACACCCATGAGCGGATCAGCTACCTTTCCACCAAACATTTGTTAGGTGAGGAAGGTAGCAGCCTATGGAGTTCGACGGGAGGGTTGTCGTCGTCACCGGCGGGACCCGGGGCGTCGGCGCCGGGATCGCCCGGTCGTTCCTCGCGGCGGGGGCGGACGTCGTCGTCTGCGCACGGCGGCCCCCGCGGCAGCCGGTGTCGGCCGGCGGACGCACGGCCTCTTTCACCGCCCTCGACCTGCGCGACCCCGCCGCCGTGCACGACTTCTTCGGCGCGGTCGCACGGCGCCACGGGCGGCTCGACTGCCTGGTCAACAACGCGGGCGGGACCCCGTACCGGCTGCTGGAGGAGAGTGAGGCGCAGCGCCACGCGCGGGTCGTCGAGCTCAATTTGACGGCGCCGATGACGGCCTCGCTGGCCGCTTATCCATGGCTGCGCGAGGCGCGGGGCTCGGTGGTGATGATCGGCAGCGTCAGCGGGACCCGGCCCTCGCCGGGGACGGCGGCGTACGGGGCGGCGAAGGCGGGGCTGGAGAACCTGGGCCGGTCCATGGCCGTGGAGTGGGCGCCCGAGGTCCGCGTGAACTCGCTGGTCCTGGGCATGGTGCGGACGGAGCTGGCGCACCTGCACTACGGAGACGAGGCCGGGGTCGCGGCGGTCGGCGCGACCGTCCCGCTGGGACGGCTGGCGGAGCCCTCGGACGTGGGGGAGGCGGCGGTGTTCCTGGCGTCCGGCCGGGCGGCGTACGTGAGCGGGGCGAGCCTGCTGGTGCACGGGGGCGGAGAGCGCCCGGCGTTTCTGGATGCGGCAACTGTGAACAAGGGGAGTTGAGATGGCGGGACTGTGCGAAGGCCGGGTCGTGATCGTGACGGGCGCGGGGCGGGGGCTGGGACGGGCCCACGCGCTGGCCTTCGCGGCCGAGGGGGCCCAGGTCGTCGTGAACGACCTGGGGGTGGGACTGGACGGACTGCCGGGGGCGGACGGCCCGGCGGCGCAGGTGGTCCGGGAGATCGAGGCGCTGGGCGGGGAAGCCGTGGCGCACGGCGGGGACATCGCCACGTCACAGGGCGCGTCCTCCCTGGTGGAGACGGCGCTCGGCGCATTCGGCCGCCTCGACACCCTGGTCAACAACGCGGGCTTCCTGCGGGACCGGATGCTGGTCAATCTGGACGAGGACGACTGGGACGCGGTCGTGCGGGTGCACCTGAAGGGGCACTTCCTGCCGCTGCGGTCGGCGGCCGTGTGGTGGCGGGCGGAGGCGAAGGCCGGCCGGCAGGTGGATGCTCGGGTGGTCAACACCTCCTCGGGGGCCGGCCTGCTGGGCTCGGTCGGCCAGGGCAACTACAGCGCGGCCAAGGCGGGGATCCTCGGCCTCACGATGGTCGCGGCGGCGGAGATGGGCCGGTACGGGGTCCAGGTCAACGCGATCGCCCCGGCGGCCCGGACCCGGATGACCGAACGGACCTTCGCCGAGACCATGGCCGCCCCGGAGGAGGGCGGCTTCGACGCGATGGCCCCGGAGAACGTGTCCCCGCTGGTGGTGTGGCTGGGCGCCGACGCCTCGGCCGGGGTCACGGGGCGGGTCTTCGAGGCGGAGGGCGGGCGGATCACCGTGATGGAGGGCTGGCGGCCCGGCCCCGCGGCGGACCGGGGAGCGCGGTGGACGCCGGCGGAGGCGGGTGAGGCCACGCTGAAACTCCTGACCGCGGCGCCGGCCCCGCTGCCGGTGTACGGCGCGCGGTAGGCCGGGCGGGCGGCCGGGCGGCCTGGCGGGCGGCTCACGGAGGCGGGCGGCGGGCGGCCCGGCGGGTGGAGTCGGCCACGGTCCGGCCGCGCGGGAATCGCGGCCGGAGCCGGTTTCGCTTCGCAGGTCAGGGCCGGGCCGGCCGCTAGGGTTCCTGCTCCGGGACATGAGCAGAAGGGACCTGATGCGACGATGGCCGTTACCCCGCCCCCGCCCCCGCCCCCGCAGAAGATCACCACGTTTCTGATGTTCGAAGGGCGAGCCGAGGAAGCGATGAGCTTCTACCTCTCGCTCTTCGACGACGCCGAGGTGCTGTCCATCAGCCGCTACGGCCCCGATGAGACCAAACCCGGGGCCGGAGCCGAGGGAACCGTGCAGCACGCGACCTTCTCCCTGGCCGGGCAGCAGTTCATGTGCATCGACAGCTCGGTCCACCACCAGTTCGGCTTCACGCCCGCGATGTCGCTCTACGTCCAGTGTGCGGACGAGGCCGAGATCGACCGCCTCTACGGCGCGCTCGCCGAGGGGGGTGAGGCGCTGATGCCCCTGGGCTCGTACGGGTTCAGCCCCAGGTTCGGCTGGGTGAACGACCGCTTCGGCGTCTCCTGGCAGCTGAACGTGGCGCCGCCGCCGTCCGCCGGGCGGTGATCCTGCCGGACCCCTGGCCATGGCCCGAGGTCCGGCCCGGAACGAAGCGGGCCCGGCCCCCTGGCGAGGGGTCGGGTCCGGGTCTTCGTCGGTGCGGTGGGATATGACTACCCGCTACGTCCACTCGCTGAACCGCGACGGGCCCATCATGTTCCCGGCTTTCCGGGTCAGGAGAGCTTGCCGTTGTAGTCCGGGAGCTTGACGGTGCGTTCGGCGTGGCCTCCGACCAGGTCGGTCGGGCTGTTGCCGATGTTGGCGATGATCGTGTAGCCGCGCGCCTCGATCTCCGCGCGCTTGCCCGTCTTGTAGGCGCTGACCTCGTCGAACAGGTCGGGCAGGTCACGGACGTAGAGCCCGGTGATCGGGTAGCCGACGGCCTTGAGGTTGTGCTCGGTCAGGGAGTGGATGATCCCGGGGCGGGCGGTGACGAAGAAGACGGCGACGCCGCGCGCGTGTGCGTACTGGGTCAGGGCGCGGACCTTGGTGATCGCGGGGGTCGGGAAGGTCCAGAACCAGTGGAAGTCCGTCTCCAGCGAGGTGTTGTCGATGTCCAGGACGAGCGCCGGCTTCTCGCCGGGGGGCGAGGCGGCGATGCGCTGCTCGATGGCGGGGCGGGCCGCGTCGACGACGGCGGCCACCTCCCGCTGCCAGGTCGCGTAGTCGATGCCGAGGATCGCCGCGTTGCCGCCGGGTGCGGAAGCGGTCACGGACACCGGTGCGGTCGCGGACACGGGCGCGGTCGCGGAAACCGGTGCGGCGGCGGGGGCCGCGTGGGCGGCGGTGGCCGGAACCAGCGTCAGGACGGCGGCCGCTGCGGCGACGCCGGCGGCGGTACGGGGCATACGGGTGCGGCGGGTACTGCGCATGGGGGGCGCTCCCTCGGTCACGAATTGGCATGTACGTGACCAGAGTTGGCGAGAATCGCACCCATGTCTACTGGCCGGTAGGAAACTTTTCGCGGCCGGGCGGTGAACGGCGTCAGCTGATGCAGTCGAGGACGGTGTGGCAGAGACCGCACCGCGCCCGGAGCCGCCCGCGCACCGGCACGCGCAGCCGCTGCTCGCACACCGGACACGGGAAGCTCACGTGCAGACCGGGCTCGCCGCCGCCCTGTTCGAACCGGTACGCCGACCCCTCCGCCGGCATGACCCCGGTGCGGCGCGCCTTCGCGTACCGCCGCCGCGCCAGCGGGCCGGCGGCCGCCAGCGGGGCCCGGCGGTGGTCCCGCTCGGCCAGCGTGCGCCCGCGGACGTACGCCTCGTACGCCTGGGGGCTGGTGAACCAGGGGGACGGGTCCTCGCCGAACAGGGCGGCCCGTTTGGCGAGGACGTAGCCGAACTCCTCAGGTGTCAGGTAGCCGAACTTCTGGTGTGTGAGCCCGTCCTCGCGATAGGCGTCGAGCAGCAGCCAGCCCGCCCCCAGGTACGCCGCGGCGGTGTCGGTGAGGATCTCGTTCTCCGCGGCGTCCGGGAAGCCGAGGTCCAGCCGGTGCAGCAGCACGTGGGCGACCTCGTGGGACAAGGCCGCGGCCAGATCCCGGCGATGCGTGCGGAAGCGGTCGCTGACCTCGATGAAGTACTCGGGACCCGCGGCCAGTTCCACCGTGGCCGCCTGCTCCATCGGCCGGAAGGCGACCACCATGCGCGCGTCGGGCAGCCGGAGCGCGCGCACCATCGCGGCGGCCACGCGCTGCGCGCCCAGGTGCAGGTCGTCGGTGGCGTCGAAGGCGGCGTCGGCGGGAGTGAAACTCGCGTCGTACGCACGGATCCCGTCGGCCGAGAGCCGCCGGAAGAGCGCCGTGATCGAGGCGCGCACCGTCGCCAGATGTGGAAATCCGTGCTCGATCGGGCCGCCCGGCCCGCTGTTCTGCGTCATCGGGTCCCCTTCGCCGCAATCCCTGCTGTCCGAGCCGGGAGTTGGCCGAAAATGCGTTCTTGATGCCCGCCATACCCCTGATGTGTCATGGACCCGTCATTCACCCGATGACGCGCACGGCCCAACCCCCCACGAAAGGCAGTGTGTTGACTGTGAGCACCCTTGTGCGGTTCATGAAGCGCACCCTCGCCGTCGGCGCGGTCGCCCTCGCGGCCGTCAGCCTCCAGCCCGGCACCGCCAGCGCCGGCACGGCACCCGTCGTAGGCGGCACCCGGGCCGCCCAGGGCGAGTTCCCCTTCATGGTGCGCCTGTCCATGGGCTGCGGCGGCGCCCTCTACACCCAGCAGATCGTCCTCACCGCCGCCCACTGTGTGAGCGGCTCCGGCAACAACACCTCCATCACCGCGACCGCCGGAGTCGTCGACCTCAACAGCTCCAGCGCCATCAAGGTCAAGTCCACCAAGGTCCTGCGGGCCCCCGGCTACAACGGCACGGGCAAGGACTGGGCCCTGATCAAGCTCGCCAAGCCCATCAACCTGCCCACCCTCAAGATCGCCGAGACCAAGGCCTACGACAACGGCACCTTCACCGTCGCCGGCTGGGGCGCCACCCGCGAGGGCGGCGGCCAGCAGCGCTACCTCATGAAGGCCACCGTCCCCTTCGTCTCCGACGCCGACTGCCAGGCCGCGTACGGCGGCGACCTCGTCCCCGGCGAGGAGATCTGCGCCGGCCTCCTGGACCAGGGCGGCGTCGACACCTGCCAGGGCGACTCCGGCGGCCCGATGTTCCGCCGCGACAACGCCGGAGCCTGGATCCAGGTCGGCATCGTCAGCTGGGGCATAGGCTGCGCCCGCCCCGACTACCCGGGCGTCTACACCGAGGTCTCCACCTTCGCCTCCCAGATCAAGAGCGCCGCGGCGAGCATGTAGCACACCCTCGTCCTTCCGGCCGGGCGCGAACCGGCCGGAAGGACGAGGCGCCGCATCCCGCACGCCCGGCGGACCGCAGGGCCACAACGCCGCCGTCCCCGCCTCGCGACACCCATCCGGCGGTTCGTTGCGCGGGTACCGGGCGACCCCCGCCCCGGTCCCGGGGGAGGCGGCCGGAGGCGGCAGCGGGCGCCCGGCCGGACAGAACGCACCACGCACCGTCACCGTCACCGTCACCACCTTCGACCTCGACGAGCACGAGTACAGGTACGAGTACGTCCACGCGGCGCTCCACGGCGGAGCGTCCGGCCCCCCCTCCTGCAAGACGCAGACACGGCCCTGCTGGTTGAAGCCGTCCGGGCGACGGCCGTCGGCGACTCCTCGTCCCGCAGGCCCTCACCGTGCGACTGCCGGGCGCAACCCCCTGGACCAGGACCCCGGTCACCGAGGCCCGCCGCCCCGCGGAGCCCTGACGCAGCGGGCGGGAGCGCGAGGTCGTCCGCTGCTCGCGCGCGGGCCGACCGACGCCGAGATCGCCGCCCGGGCCGGGGAAAGCGGTCTGTCCGCCGCCTCGGCGTGACCCGCCGCCCCCGGCCTCACGCCGCAGCGGCGGCAGATCCAGCCTCGCCGGCGTGTGAGGCGCGGGGTCCGAGGCGGATCCGGGGAGACCGGCAGCCGCCCCGCACCGCGCAGCCGCAGCCGCAGGCCCCCCGTACCCCCACCCGGGCACCGCCCCACGTCTCGGCCCCGCCTCGACCGCCACCGCGGTCCGGGTCGGCCGGCGCACCGTCCCCGCAGGTCTGGAGGTCCGCAGCGCCGACGGCGGCGGCCGCCTCGCCAACCTCTTCGAGAGCGCCCGCGGCGGCGACGGCATCGTGGGCACGGCCGACCGCACCGGGGCCCCGGCGTCTCCCTCACCGCCGACCCGCCCATCCGGCGGCCGACGCTACTGCGACCACACTCCCTACCCCAGCGCGATGGCTCGCAGTGCCGCCAAATGCCGCTGATAGACGGTCCGGCCCTCGGGCGTCAGTGAGATCCAAGTGCGCACGCGCCGCCCGACCCGGCCCTTGCGGACCGCCACCCAGCCCGCCTCCTCCAGCGCCGCCACCTGCTTGGACAGCGCCGAATCGGTGACCTCGACCAGATCCCGCACGAAACCGAACTCGGCCTTGTCCAGCGGAGCCAGCGCCGCCACCACCGACAGCCGTACGGGCGCGTTGAGCAGCGGCGCGAGGTCGTGCCGCGGGTGGGGGCTGCGCTTCGCCTCCGCCGCGCCCTCCCCGTCCGCGTCCGCCTCCGCGGCGCCGGGGACCTCCTCGTCCGTCATGCCGCGCTCCTCGTCTCGGACCAGGCCCCGACGGCGAGCGGCAGCGCACACCCCAGCGCGGCCACCACCGCGAACGGCACGCTGCGGCCGAAGACCGTGCCGCCGAGCGCGACCGTCAGGGCGAAGAGCACCGCCCACGACCCCAGCAGCACTCCGTGCTTCACACCGAACCCCCGGCGGACCACGCGCTGCCGCGCCGCGTACACGCTCAGCCCGGTCACGAGGGTCGTGTTGGCCGCCGCGAACACCAGCGCCGACGTGAGGCCGTGCCACAGCACGGCCATCGGTACCAGCACCAGCTGCCCGGCGGCGAACGCCCACAGATAGCGCGCGTACCAGCCGCTTCGCTCCCGCGCGGCCTTCTCCAGACCGGCCGCCCGGCCCAACGCCCCGGCCGCCTCCGACGCCTCGTGCATGGTTCCCCCTCGTCACATACGGATGATCAGTTCATCGGTCGCTTTCCACTCTGGCGTTTACTTTCCACTTCTGCAAGTAGTTGTGGGTTCGGCATCCGTGGAGCGCCCCCGCAGCGCCCCGGAGCGCCCCCGGAGCACCGGCGGAGCACCGGCGGGGCCCGCCGGAGCACCGGCGGGGCATCCCCCGGAGCACCCCGCGGCCCGTCCCCGTCTCACAGGCCGACTGCCTGAGGAAACACCGGCCACAGCCACGTATTCTCGGGAACCATGAACATCAGCGACCTCGACAACGGCACAGGCACGGGCAAAGGCCCCGGCGACATCGACGAGAACGTCACCGCCGAACTCGCCCGCCTGCGGGACAGCATCGACAACATCGACGCGGCCGTGGTCCACATGCTCGCCGAACGCTTCAAGTGCACCCAGCAGGTCGGCCACCTCAAGGCCAGGCACCAGCTGCCCCCCGCCGACCCGGGCCGCGAGGCCAGCCAGATCGCCCGGCTGCGCCAGCTCGCCGAAAACGCAAAACTCGACCCCGCGTTCGCCGAGAAGCTCCTCAACTTCATCATCGCCGAGGTCATCCGCCACCACGAGACGATCGCCGCGGGCGAAGAGTAGAAGCCCAGAGCAGAAGCTCGGGGTCCGGCCGCCCCCTGGGGCAGCATGGGCCCCATGTCCGCACTGACGCGCAACGAAGCGCAGCTCCGAGCCCGACTCCTCGACGTCCACCACTACGCCGTCACCCTCGACCTCACCGGCGGCGACGACACCTTCGACTCCACCACCGTCATCCGGTTCACCGCCCGCACCGCCGGAGACACCTTCGTCGAACTGAAGCCGGACGAACTGCGCTCCGCCACCCTCGACGGCCACCCCCTCGACCCGGCGGCCCTCGACGACAACCGCCTCCCGCTCACCGGCCTCACCGAAGGCCATCACGAGCTGCACCTCGACACCCGCATGCGCTACTCCCGCACCGGCGAGGGCCTGCACCGCTTCACCGACCCCGCGGACGGCCAGACGTACGTCTACAGCCAGATGTTCATGGACGACGTCCAGCGGGTCTTCCCCGCCTTCGACCAGCCCGACCTCAAGGCCGTCTTCGAATTCACCGTCACCGCCCCCGCCCACTGGACCGTCCTCGCCAACGGCGTCACCACCCGCACCGGCGACGGGCACACCGGCGACAGCGGCGTCTGGCGCTCCGCGCCCACACCCGCCATCTCCACCTACCTCGCCGCCGTCGCCGCCGGCCCCTGGCACAGCATCCGCACCGAACACGCCGGACTGCCCTTCGGCATCCACTGCCGCCAGTCCCTCGCACCCCACATGGACGTCGACGCCGAGGAAATCCTCTCCCTCACCAAGGACTGCTTCGACCGATACCAGGAGAAGTTCACCGAGCCCTACCCCTTCGACTCCTACGACCAGGCCTTCGTACCCGAGTTCAACGCCGGCGCCATGGAGAACCCGGGACTGGTCACCTTCCGCGACGAGTTCATCTACCGCTCCGCCGTCACCGACACCGAACGCCAGTCCCGCGCCATGGTCATCGCCCACGAGATGGCCCACATGTGGTTCGGCGACCTCGTCACCCTCGCCTGGTTCGACGACATCTGGCTCAACGAGTCCTTCGCCGAGTACATGGGCTACCAGACCCTCACCGAAGCCACCCGCTTCACCGATACCTGGACCGACTTCGGCGTCACCCGCAAGCCCTGGGGCTACGACGCCGACCAGCGCCCCTCCACCCACCCCGTCGCCCCCGCCCCCGACGACGTCCCCGACACCGCCTCCGCCCTCCTCAACTTCGACGGCATCTCCTACGCCAAGGGCGCCTCCGCGCTACGCCAGCTCGTCGCCTGGCTCGGCGAGAAAGACTTCCTGGCCGGCATCAACACCCACTTCGCCCGCCACAAGTTCGCCAACGCCTCCCTCGCCGACTTCATCGACTCCCTCGCCGCCCACACCGAACGCGACGTCCGCGCCTGGGCCGACATCTGGCTGCGCACCACCGGCATCGACACCCTCACCCCGCGGATCGAGGAAACCGCCGCAGGCCACGAAACCGCCGCAGGCCACGAAGGCGCCGCCGGCTGGACCCTCACCGTCGACCGCCGCGGCAGCCGCCCGCACCACATCACCGTCGGCGTCTACGACCACGACCCCGCCGACAGCCGGAACCTCGAACTGCGCAAACGCCTCGACCTCGACATCCCCACCGACGAGATCGTCTCGGCCGGCGGCGCCCGCCCCGCACTCCTCCTCCTCAACGACGGGGACTTCACCTACGCCAAGGTCCGCCTCGACGAAACCTCCGTCCAAACAGTCCTGCGCAACCTCTCCGGCATCCCCGACGCCCTCAGCCGCGCCGTCGTCTGGAACGCCCTGCGCGACATGGTCCGCGACGGCGAACTCGCCCCGCTGGACTACCTGCTGACCGCCGAGGCGCACCTGCCCCGGGAACACGACCTGGCCATCGTCCAGGGCGTCCTCTCCTTCACCCGCACCCAGGTCGCCGACCGCTACGTCGCCCCCGAGGAGCGGCCCGCCGCACTCGCCACCCTCACCGCCCTCGCCCGCGACCTGCTGCGCACCACCGAGGACGGCTCGGACCCCGGCCTGCGGCTGACCGCCGTACGCACCCTCATCGACAGCGCCACCCAGCCCGACACCATCGACTCCTGGCTCGCCGAGGACGCCGTCCCCGGCGGCCCCACACTCGACCCCGAACTGCGCTGGCGCATCCTCGCCCGCCTCTCGGTCCTCGGCACGATCGAAGAAGCCGACATCGACGCCGCCCTCGACGCCGACCCCAGCGCCACCGGCCAGGAAGGCGCGGCCCGCTGCCGCGCCGCACTCCCCACGCCGCAGGCCAAGGCCGCCGCCTGGGACCGGCTCTTCCACGACGACAGCCTGTCCAACTACCTCTTCAGCGCCACCGCACAGGGCTTCTGGCAGCCCGAACAGACCGACCTGGTCCAGGAGTACGTGACCCGCTACTACCCGGAAGCCGTCGCCCTCGGCGCCCGCCGCGGACCGGCCATCGGCGAAGCGGCCGGCCGCTGGGCCTTCCCCGCCTACGCCGTCGACGAGGCCAACCTCCAGGCCGGCCACGCCTGCCTCACCGACCCGGACATCCTCCCGCTGCTGCGCCGCAAGCTCGTCGACCAACTCGACGACCTGGCCCGAGCCCTGCAGGTCCGCGCCGACTGACCTCCTCCCAGGGCGGACGCCGCGCTCATCGACCCGGCCGCCGCATCATCCGGCCCCGCCGGCGCTCCAGGCGCGGCGTCCGGGGCCGAGACCGGTCCCGAAGCCCCGCCGGCACTTGAGATGCGGGGCCGGGCCGAGACCGGCCGGGCCCCGCACCCGACGGGCGGGTAACCCGAACGGGATCGACCGTAAAACACGGACAAACCCCGGCGGTTACCCCATTCGGGTCTGATCGTTGTACTGGCCGGGTGCCCGCCCCGCACCCGGCCACCCCCGGAGGACCCGATGACCGCGTCGCCCGGCCCACCGCCCCCACTCGCCGGCGGAGCCAACGGCCCCACGGCCCTGCGGCCCCTCATCGACACCGTCCTCGACGCCCTGCACACCGGAGCCCGCGCCCGCGGCGGCCCCCTGCCCGCCGGCGGCCCGGACGCCCAGGCCGCCCACGTCCAGGCCGCACTGGGCGACGTACTGCCCGCCCACGGAACCGGCGACCACGAAGCCCTGCGCACCCTCGTCCACGCCCTGGCCGCAGGCGCCGCCGACCCCGCCGACCCCCTCTGCGCAGCCCACCTGCACTGCCCGCCGCTCGCCGTCGCCGCCGCCGCCGACCTCGCCGCCAGCGCCCTCAACCCCTCCCTCGACTCCTGGGACCAGGCCCCCGCCGCCTCCGCCGTCGAAGCCCTCCTCACCCGCACCCTCGCCGCCGAGTTCTACGACACCCCCCACGCCGACGCCCTCGTCACCACCGGCGGCACCGAAGCAAACCAACTCGCGCTCCTCCTCGCCCGCGAACGCCACGGCCCCCGCCTCACCGTCCTGCACGGAGCGAACGCCCACCACTCCGTCCCGCGCGCCGCCTGGCTCCTCGGCCTCCCGCCCGCCACCACCCTCCCCACCCCCACCGGCACCCTCGACCCCGCCGACCTCGCCCGCGCCCTCGCCGCCACCCCCGGACCCACCCTCGTCACCGCCACCGCCGGCACCACCGACGCCGGACTCATCGACCCCCTCCACCACATCGCCGACCTCTGCGACCGCTACGGCGCCGACCTCCACATCGACGCCGCCTACGGCGGCCTCCTCGCCCTCAGCCCCCGCCACCGCGACAAACTCGCCGGACTCGGCCGCGCCCACTCCCTCACCATCGACCTCCACAAACTCGGCTGGCAACCCGTCGCCGCAGGACTCCTCGCCGTCCCCGACACCGCCCTGCTCGCCCCCCTCGCCCACCAGGCCGACTACCTCAACGCCACCGACGACACCGAAGCCGGCCTGCCCGACCTCCTCGGGCGCTCCCTGCGCACCACCCGACGCCCCGACGCCCTCAAGATCGCCACCACCCTGCGCTCCCTGGGCCGCGACGGCCTCGCCCACCTCATCGACCGCACCTGCGCACTCGCCCAGCAGCTCGCCGGCCTCCTCGACGCCCACCCCGGCTTCGAACTCCACGCGGCACCCACCATCAGCACCGTCCTCTTCCGGCCCACCCACGCCGACGACGACCAGCTCGCCACCCTGCGCCGCACCCTCCTGCACGAAGGCCGCGCCGTCCTCGGCCGCACCCACGCCGACGGCCGCCTGTGGCTCAAAGCCACCCTGCTCAACCCGCACACCACGGCGGGGGACCTGGACACCCTGATCGCCCTCCTGGAAGGCAGAACCCACCGATGACCGCCCAGCTCGATGCACCCCACGACCTCGTCGGAATCGGCATCGGCCCGTTCAACCTGTCCCTCGCGGCCCTCGCCCACGGCCTGCCGCAGCAAGGAGCCGGCGAACTCGCCACCGCCTTCTACGACCAGCGCCGCGACTTCCGCTGGCACCCCGGCCTCCTCATCGACGGAGCCACCCTCCAGGTCCCCTTCCTCGCCGACCTGGTCACCCTCGCCGACCCGGCCAGCCCCTGGAGCTTCCTCAGCTACCTCAAGCACAAGGAACGACTCTTCCCCTTCTACTTCGCCGAGCAGTTCCACATCCACCGCGCCGAGTACGACGCCTACTGCCGCTGGGTCGCCGGCCGCGTCCCCGGACTCCACTTCGGCCACCAGGTCGACGCCGTCCGCTGGAACCCCGAACGCGACCTCTTCGAAATCGACTACACCCAGCTCGACTCCGCCGGCGAAGCCGAAGCCCTCGGCCGCACCCACACCCGCAACCTCGCCCTCGGCATCGGCACCGCCCCCTACATCCCCGAACCCCTGCGCCCCCTCGCCGCAGCCCCCACCGTCCCCGTCATCCACTCCGCCGACTACCTCGACAACCGGCAGCGCATCCTCGGCGCCGACCACGTCACCGTCATCGGATCAGGCCAGTCAGGCGCCGAAGTCTTCCTCGACCTGCTCCGCGCCCGACCCGCCGGCCGCGAACGCCTCACCTGGCTCGCCCGGACCCCCTCCTTCGCCCCCATGGAGTACTCCAAGCTCGGCCTCGAACACTTCACCCCCGACTACACCCGCTACTTCCACTCCCTCCCCGAACCCGTACGCGACCGGCTCGTCCCCGCCCAATGGCAACTCCACAAGGGCATCGACGCCGACACCATCGCCGCCATCCACGACGAGCTCTACCGCCGAACCCTCCACGGCGGCTGGCCCGACGCCGTCCTCACCCCCGGAGTCAGCGTCCGCACCGCCGGCCGCGTCGCCACCACCAAGGTCGAACTCCACCTCGAACACGTCGAACAGGGCGCCCGCTCCCGCCTCACCACCGACGCCGTCGTCCTCGCCACCGGCTACCGGGAACGCCCCCTCGACAGCCTCCTCGCAGGCCTCGACCCCTACCTGCGCAAGGACTCCTCCGGCCGCCCCCGCATCGACGACCAATACCGGATGATCCTCGACCCCACCGTCACCGGCAGCGTCTTCGTCCAGAACGGCGAACGCCACACCCACGGCGTCGGAGCCCCCGACCTCGGCCTCGCCGCCTGGCGCAGCGCCGCCATCCTCAACACCCTCACCGGCAAGAACCCCTACCCCCAGCCCGAGCGCACCGCCTTCACCACCTTCGGCCTCGAACAGCGGGAACACACCCGCCCCCGCCCGGCAGGCGAACTGCTCCCGCTCGTCGAACACCCCTGACCGCCCGCCCCACAACCACACCCGCCCCACCCGGCTGCGGCGCTCACCCTGCCGCCTGCAGCCCCCCACGCAGACGGCCGGGACCCGCCACAGCAGACCCCGGCCGCACACCCCGCCAACGGACGACTAGAACACCGGCACGCCCGCCCGCGTCAGCCGCCAGTCCACAGACGCGAACTGCACCGGGTCGATCGTCCCCTTCGCCTTCACCCACTGGATGATCGTGTTGCGGATCTCGTCCGAATTCGACCACAGCTGCCTGGCCTGAGGCACGTGCGGGAAGTTCCCGCCGCCCGACGCCCGATAGTTGTTCACCGCCAGCACGAACTGCGCCGCCGGATCCACCGCCTTCCCCTGGAACGACAACCCCGAGATCCGCGAACCCGCCGGCTGCGCTATGTCGATGTCGTACGCCAGCCCGTACACGGCGTCGTAGTTGTAGTCCGGGATGCCCTCGGCATTCGTCAGCTTCGCCGGATCCACCGCATCACCCGACGCCGTCCGCACGAAGTACCGCGCCGAGTACTCGAGGTAATCCTTCAGCTGCGCACCCGTCAGCAGCCGCGCCTCCATCGTGTTCTCGAACGGGTACAGACCCGCCGCATCCCTGATCGTCACCTCCCCGGCCGGGATCGCCGCCGTCCGCGAGAAGCACGAAGCCTGCGACAGCACCGGCAGCGACGCCCACTCCGTATCCGCCAGAGCCGCCTTCACCGTCTCCGCCTGGACATGGTTGATCAGATCGATGATCGCCACGTCCTTGACCGGCCCCTCCGCCGAGGACATCGCCTGCGTGGACGTACCGATCACCTGGTTCACGTACGCCACGACCTTGCGGTGCTCGTCCGACAGCAGCCGCGTGATCTTCGGATCCTCGGCCACCGTGTTGGAGTTCAGCACCTTCGCCGCGACCTTCGCCACCGACCAGCGGCCCTTCGCCCACGTCAGCTCGAAGTCGAACAGCGTCAGCCGCTGCCCCCACTTCAGCGGCTCCGACAGCACCACGTCCTTGCCGGTCGCCTTGTTCTGCACCCGGTACTCGGCGATCTCCGTGTGCGCGTGCCCCACCAGGATCGCGTCGATCCCCGGCACCTGCTCCGCCACCAGAGCGGCCGCATTCTCGACGTACGGCAGCTGATCCCCGTACGACGACGTCCCGCTCGACCCGGAATGCGCCGACACGATCACCACGTCCGCACCCATGGAACGCAGCCGCGGCACGTACTTCGCCGCCTGCTCCTCCAACCCCGGGAACGTCATCTTCCCCTGCACGTTCGCCTTGTCCCACAGCGCGATCCCCGGGTTCGTCAGCCCCAGCACCGCCACCTTCACATCCGGCCCGTGCGGAGTCCGCAGCCGGTGCATGCTGTACGGCGCGAACGCCGGCCGCAGCGTCTTGGCGTCCAGCGCGTTCGCCCCCAGCAGCGGGAAGTCGCACTGCTCCTCGAACTTGCGCAGCACCGGAATCCCGTAATTGAACTCGTGGTTGCCCAGCGCCGCCGCGTCGTACCCGATCGCGTTCATCGCCTGCGCCATCGGGTGCACCGGGCCCCGCCGCGCCGTGATCGGGTCCACCTTCGCGTAGTAGTACGACAACTGCGTGCCCTGGATCGTGTCACCCGCGTCGATGAGCAGCGTGTTGCACCGCCCCTTCTCCGCCCGCACCTGATCCACCAGCGTCGAGATCTTCGCCAGACCGACGTCGTTGTGCGCCTTGTCGTCGAACTCCTTGTCCGTGAAGTAGTCCCAGTTGAAGACATTCCCGTGCAAGTCGGTCGTGCCCATCACCGTGAACGCATACGTCCGGGGCCGCGGCCCCTTCGCCTCCTGCGCGGCGGAAGCCGGGGTGCTCGTGGCCCCCGTCAACGCCACGGCCGCCCCGGTCGCAGCCGTGGTCCCCAGAAACGTCCTGCGGTCGAACGCCATGCCATCTCCCTCTTCAAGGCCTGAACAACGCGCGTAGATTCTGACCCACCGCCAACTCGCGGCAACACCCCCGCCAGGTTTCGATCCGATGACCACACCCGTGCGAGCGACAGTGCGACAGTGAAGACATGACCCAGGACGCATCGCACCAGCCCTACGGAACCCCCGAAGTACCCCGCGTCGCAGTCCGCGGCGAAGCCCGCATCGAAGTCGACCCGGAGATCGCCCGCATCGGCATCACCGTCAGCGCCCGCGGCACCGACCGGCGCAGCGCCCTCGAAGACCTCACCCGCCGCAACAACGCCGTCCTCGACCTCATCAAGAGCTACGGCGACCCCGTCGAAAAACTCGAGACCGGCTCCTTCTCCATCACCCCCGAACTCACCCGCCACGGCCGCGCCGAACGCATCCGCGCCTACCACGGCCGCGTCCACCTCACCGCCGAACTCAGCGACTTCACCACCCTCGGCGAACTCACCACCCGCCTCGCCGACCTCGAACTCACCCAGGTCGACGGCCCCTGGTGGGCCCTGCGCCCCACCTCACCCGCACACGGCCAGGCCCGCCGCCAAGCCGTACTCGAAGCCGTCCAGCGCGCCCGCGAATACGCCGAAGCCCTCGGCGCCCGCCTCGCAGCCCTCGTCGAACTCGCCGACCTCGGCGCCGAGAACGCCGCCCCCTTCGCCGCCGCCCCCGGCGCCGGAATGCGCACCATGGCCTTCAGCGCAGCAGAGGACGCCGGCCCCCCGCCGCTCGACCTCGAACCCCAGCGGCAGACCGTCCACGCCCAGGTGAACGCCCGCTTCACCATGACCCCGCCACAACTCTGAAAAAGCCGCTCCGCAGAACCCGCTCCGCAGAACCCGCTCCGAGCCCGCAAAACGGCGCCCCGGGGGTGCTCATCAGAGCACCCCCATGCACATTCAACAGTTGTCAACAACCTTTTGCTCAAAGGTTGTTGAGAGGACACCCGGAAGCGATTACCTACTCCCTGGTAGGGGAATACGCTCGCCTCATGCGCCGAGCGAAAATCGTATGTACCCTGGGCCCCGCAACCGACTCATACGACCAGATCAAAGCCCTGGTCGAAGCCGGAATGGACATCGCCCGCTTCAACCTCAGCCACGGCACCTACGCCGAACACGAGGAGCGCTACCAGCGCGTACGCAAGGCCTCCGACGAGACCGGCCGCAGCGTCGGCATCCTCGCCGACCTTCAAGGCCCGAAGATCCGCCTCGGCCGCTTCCGCGAAGGACCCGTACTCCTTGAACGCGGCGACGCATTCACCATCACCGTCGAAGACCACGAAGGCGACCGCCACACCTGCGGCACCACCTACAAGGGCCTCGCCGCAGACGTCACCACCGGCGAACGCATCCTCGTCGACGACGGCCGCGTCACCCTCGAAGTCACCGCAGTCGACGGCCCCCGCGTCCACACCCGCGTCATCGAAGGCGGCATGGTCTCCGACCACAAAGGCCTCAACCTCCCCGGCGTAGCCGTCTCCGTCCCCGCCCTCTCCGAAAAAGACATCGAAGACCTCCGCTGGGCCCTGCGCACCGGCGCCGACGTCATCGCCCTCTCCTTCGTCCGCAGCGGCCGCGACATCCAGGACGTCCACCGCATCATGGACGAAGAAGACCGACGCCTCCCCGTCATCGCCAAAATCGAAAAGCCCCAGGCCGTCGACAACATCGACGACATCGTCGCCGCCTTCGACGGCATCATGGTCGCCCGCGGCGACCTCGGCGTCGAAATGCCCCTCGAACACGTCCCCATCGTCCAGAAGCGCGCCGTCAAACTCGCCAAGCGCAACGCCAAACCCGTCATCGTCGCCACCCAGATGCTCGACTCGATGATCGACAACTCCCGCCCCACCCGCGCCGAGGCATCCGACGTCGCCAACGCCGTCATCGACGGCACCGACGCCGTCATGCTCTCCGGCGAAACCAGCGTCGGCAAATACCCCGTCGAAACCGTCCGCACCATGTCCCGCATCGTCGAAGCCGCCGAAGAGGACATCCTCGCCAAGGGCCTCCCACCCCTCACCGAACGCAACAAACCCCGCACCCAAGGCGGAGCCGTCGCCCGCGCCGCCGCCGAAATGGGCGACTTCCTCGACGCCAAATTCCTCGTCGCCTTCACCCAGAGCGGAGACACCGTCCGCCGGCTCTCCCGCTACCGCTCACCCATCCCCCTCCTCGCCTTCACCCCCGACCCCGCCACCCGCTCCCAGCTCAACCTCACCTGGGGCGTCGAAACCTTCCTCGGCCCCCACGTCGACTCCACCGACGCCATGGTCGCCCAAGTCGAAGAAGAACTCCTGCGCATCGGACGCTGCGTACCCGGCGACGTCGTCGTCATCACCGCCGGCTCACCCCCCGGCGTCACCGGATCCACCAACCTCGTCCGCATCCACCACATCGGCGACGCAGTCCGCTAGACCGCCCGCCGCGGCAGCCGCGGCCACAGCACCACACGCACGCGACACACCGCGTCGGGCAACCCCCACACTCAAGGGGCCCCACCCGCCCGACGCGGTCACCCGCACCCCACCGTGAAACCCGCTACCAGCCGAAACGACGATCGACCACAGCGGCGAACTCCTCGAACGTCAACACCGCATCCCCGTTCGCATCCGCCGCATCGAAAAGCGCCGACGACGCATCCACGTCCCCCACCCCCCAAAACGGCAGATCACCCCGCGCGGCCAACGTCGGCCCCTTCGACCGCAGAGCCGATATCACCTCCACACGGGTCAGCTCACCGTCGTCATTCAGATCCAGCGCCCCGAACAGCTTGCGGGCCTTCTCGCTCATCACAGAACCCCTTCATCGTTCACCCTTGACCTCAACCTAACTCCAGGTCATACGGTCACCACATGACGATCAAGGAATACTCCCAAGAGCAGCTCGCCGCCCAGCCCATCGGCTACTGGACCCGCGAAGCCGCCAACCTCGCCACCGGCGGCATCCGCACCGCCCTCGCCGAAGAATCCCTCACCCAGCCCCACTGGTGGACCCTCAACCACATCGCCGCCACCCCGGGCACATGGACCCGCACCACCCTCACCACCAAGCTCGCCCCCTTCGACGACCAGAACACCGACTTCGAAGCCCTCTACACCGACCTCACCACCCGCGGCTGGATCACCGAGACCGACGACCGCCTCACCCTCACCGAAGCAGGCGAAGCCGGCCGCACTCGCGCCCACAACCGCAACGCCAACGCCCACACACGCATGCGACAGGGCATCTCCGACACCGAGTACGCCGCCACCATCGACGTCCTGCGCCGCCTCGTGGCCAACCTCGGCGGCTCCGACCTCCCCTAGCACCGCCCACCCCAGGGAACCGGCGACCGACCCCCTCCCCAGAACCGCGACAGCTGCCAACGGGCCTTCCCGCGCCCCCGAACCCGGCCGCTGCCGCGCCCCCCCGCCACCTGCCCGGGAAGACGCCCGTGCCCGCGCCCCTCCCCGAGGCGCCGCCCCCGGCCGACTCGGCAGTACACGACCTGCCCGGCGCCGAACTGTCCGACGTGTGACCGGTGTTCGGGTTCTACGACGTGACCCTGCCCTGCACCCTGGTCAACGCCACGGCGCTCCGGGCGCCCGCACGCGGCCCCGACCGGTCTCCTCGCACGCCGCCGGCAGGCCCCCCGACCGGCATGGCACAGAGTGCACACGCGCGACCTTGAGGACCTTGCCCACCGCGTCGCGCGACCATACACGGCCATCCCCCACCCGTAGTGCGATCAGCTCCTTCGCAGCGCAGGGCCGCACTCACCGTCGGCCGGAACCGGACCGGCTGCGGCATACCAGTGACGGCCGGGCCGAAGTTCGTTCGCCCATATCCGCGGCGGCGTGAAGAGCTGCAGCAACGCCTCCTGGAACTCCCGTGCTGCCCCGCGGATCACGTGACTGGTTCAGCATCGGCTCACGCACGGGGTGCCGTGGCGGAACCAACGCCCCGAAGAACTCCCGCGCCGCGTCGCCGAGGTTCGACAAGCGCGCCTACGTCTTCCCACCTGGCCGGACCCGCCGGGCCAGCACCTGACCCGGCCACTCCCCGTCCAGGAACGCCTCGGCGAGGGCGAACCCGTTGCGCTCGTAGAAAGCGACCAGGCCGCCACCACCACCCGCCCAGCAATCCACCCGCAACAGCCCCACCCCGGCCCGCCGGGTCACCTCGGCCGCATGGGCCAGCAGCGCGGCCCCGACGCCGAGACTCGCGTACCGCCGATCGGACACCAGCAGCCGCACATACCGCTCCGGCTCCCCGGCCGGCGCGATCGGCATCTGCGGGCTCGGCCCGGAATCCAGCACCAGCGCGCCGACCGGCACCCCGTCCAACTCCGCGATGTACGGGACGTTCTCCGTCATGTATCGCCCGACCCGCTCCACCCCACCAGGCCTCTCCGAATACGCAACCGTGCCCCACTGCTCGGTATTGCCCCGCGCGTTCATCCAGGCCACCGCGGAGTCGAGCATCCCCACGATCGCCACCGCGTCGTCCGGCCCGCCCGGCCTGATCCGTATGCCGTCTGTCATGTCGTTCACGGTCGCAGCCTAGTAAGCGGCTTCGAAAAGCCCTGCGGGTTGCACGGTCCGCCCCCACCCCGCCGCGCGTCGTCAACACCCCACGCACCCCCATTGGATGGTGCGACAACCCACGCCAGGAGCTTCCCGGCTCACCAGGCCGGCCGGATCGGCCCCGGAGGCGTCAGCCGGGTCAGATCGGCGACGAGTTCACCGAAGCGCGCCTCACCCAACGCCTCTCGCCAGGGTGCGACGGCAGCCCGCGCCGCCTGATCGGCGGCGCGGGTGGCGGCCCAGCCGGCCTCGGTCAACCCCAAGAGCCGGGCGCGCGCATCGTGGGGGTGCGGATGCCGCACGACATACCCCTTGCGCACCAGCTCCTCGACCAGCTGGGCGGCGGCCTGCTTGGTCACCCCCAGGTGCTCGGCAAGGACGGCCGTAGTGGCGCCGCCCAGGGAGATGCGGGCAAAGGCGAAGCCGTGCGCAGGCCGCAGGTCCTCGAATCCCTGCTCAGACACACGAGCGTGGATCTCCTGCACCAACTGTCCGGAGAGTGCCAGCACGAGCGCGGAGAAGGCGAGAGCGTCATCCATGGGTTGACTATAACTCGTCAAGCTGCTTGTCTTTATAGACAAGTTTCTTGTCGACAAGGAGGCGCGCATGCCCTTCATCCGCAGCGACGAGGCCGTCGTGCACGAAATCCACGGTGCCCGCTTCGTTTCCTACGTCCGCCCCGGCACGGGCAGCCGGGACCTGGCCGCCTGGCGCACCGAGATCCCGGCCGGAACGGCGGGCCCGGCCCACACGATCAGCCACGAGGAGACCTTCTACGTCCTGTCCGGTCGCCTCCGTCTGACCATCGGCGGCGAGACCGCCGAACTAGGCCCCGGCGACGCGGCGGTGGCGCCGGCAGGCTCCGAGCTGGGGGTCGCCAACACCACAGACCAACCCGCGCACATGTGGGTCACCACCCGCGCCGGACTCAGCGCCGAACTGGCCGACGGCAGCACCATCACGCCGCCCTGGACGCATTAGGCGCACAGCGGACCTCCAGGCCCAAACAGCGGCAGGCTGGACGCCGTCTAGTACTTGGGCCCGATGTGGGCGTCCATCAGCGCGACGGACTCCCGTCGGGCGATGGAGACGTTGCAGGCGTTCGCCTGTTTCCACTCGATGCCGAGCCGGTCCAGCGTGCCGGTCAGCAGCCCCGTGATGTCCGCGGACCGGTTGGTGAAGAAATACCGGGGGTACTCGTAGCGCTTCTTCACGCCGGCGATCACTCGGGTGGTCCAGTTGATCGTCCGGCACCCGTCCGAGTGGATGAGTCCCCGGACGAATTCCCAGGGATGTGCGTCCACGATCTCCTGCTGCCAGTCCTCCAAGGCGATGCGCCGCTCGTGCTTCTTCCCGGGGCCGTGCTGCGGGAACAGGCACGTCCAGTGCCGCCCGTAAGTGGTGACGGCGACGCACCCCTGACGCTGCAACACATACACCTTGTCCCAGGGGCGGACGGCGAGGATTGCCGCACGGCATCGCTCGATGAGTCCGGGCCAGGCGTCCGCACAGGCGATGCGGAGGTGGTGGCCACCGCGTGGGTGCGGGCTGATGCAGCCGTCACCGAGGTAGAGGCCGAGGAGATACGCGTATGCGACGGGGTCGGCCGGGCCGGTGCACGCCGCCGCCTGATTGAGCCGGGGGCGCGGGTCGATGCGGACCTGCCAGGCGCGGATGGCGGATCGGGATATTCCCGTCTCCTTGCTCACCGAGTTCATGCTGCGGCCGTCGCTGAGAAGGGCTAGAGCGAGCCGCCGAGTCGCCAGATCGTACATGTGGGCGACAGTGGGCAAAATGCTCTGACGGTGCGTCCACATTGCGGCACATTCCCCCGAAAGGGCGAGGCTCATTCGGGTGAACGTGACCTTGGAATTCAAGGAAAGGTGCCCCAGGTGGGATTCGAACCCACACTGTCCGCTGTTTGAGAGCGGCCTCTCTGACCAGTTGGAGTACTGGGGCCTAAGAAACGAAGGATTCCGGGAACCCTGCGTGACACCACCTTACAGGAGCTGGGTAGGCTCGGGGGAGCTGTTATGCCCCGCAAAGAGGAGCCCCCGTGACCGCCGAGCACGAGTCGACGCCCACGCCCGACGCCGACCAGCCGCACGTTCCGCCGCTGACGACCCGCGTCGTCATCGCCGAGGACGAGGCGCTCATCCGTCTCGACCTCAAAGAGATGCTCGAAGAAGAGGGCTACTCCGTCGTCGGCGAGGCCGGCGACGGGCAGACGGCCGTGGAGCTCGCGCGCGAGCACCGGCCCGACCTGGTCATCCTCGACGTGAAGATGCCGGTCCTGGACGGGATCTCCGCGGCCGAGAAGATCGCGGAGGAGTCCATCGCCCCCGTGCTCATGCTCACCGCGTTCTCGCAGCGCGACCTCGTGGAGCGGGCCCGGGACGCCGGGGCCATGGCGTACCTCGTGAAGCCGTTCAGCAAGAGCGACGTGGTGCCCGCCATCGAGATGGCCGTCTCCCGCTTCGCCGAGATGCGCGCGCTGGAGCAGGAGGTGGCGGACCTCTCCCAGCGGCTGGAGACCCGCAAGCTGGTGGACCGGGCGAAGAGCATCCTGCAGACGCAGTACGGGCTCACGGAGCCGGCCGCGTTCCGCTGGATCCAGAAGTCGTCCATGGACCGTCGGATGTCCATGCAGCAGGTCGCGGAGGTCGTCATCGAGGACGCCGAGGCGAAGAAGAAGGAAAGCGGTAAGTAGGGCGTAGTCGCCGCAGGACGTGCGTGAGGCCCGCCTCCCCCCGAGGGGAGGCGGGCCTCACACGTTTTCGGATCAGTCTTCGCCGAGGTAGGCCTTGCGGACGTCCTCGTTGTGGAGGAGGTCCCGGCCGGTGCCGGAGAGGACGATCTTGCCGATCTCCATGACGTGCGCCGTGTCGGCGAGCGAGAGCGCCGCCTGGGCGTTCTGCTCGACGAGCAGGATCGTCATGCCTGCGGCCTTGAGCTCCTTGATGGTCGCCATGATCTTCTGCATCATCAGCGGGGAGAGGCCCATGGAGGGCTCGTCCAGCATGAGCAGCTTGGGCTGGGACATGAGCGCGCGGCCCATGGCGAGCATCTGCTGCTCACCGCCCGAGAGGGTGCCGGCGGCCTGCTTGCGGCGTTCGCCCAGGATGGGGAACATCTCGTAGGCGCGCTGGACGTCCTTCTCGATGCCGTCCTTGTCGGTGCGCAGGAAGGCGCCGAGCTGGAGGTTTTCGGCGATCGTCAGCCGGGGGAAGATGTGGCGTCCCTCGGGGGAGTGGGCGAGGCCCAGGGAGACGATCTTGTGGGCGGGGACGGCGGCGAGGGGCTGGCCGTCGAAGGTGATGTTGCCGCTCTTGGGCTTGATGAGCCCGGAGAGGGTGCGCAGGGTGGTCGTCTTGCCGGCGCCGTTGGTGCCGACGAGGCAGACGATTTCGCCTTCGTTGACTTCGAAGGAGATTCCCTTGACGGCTTCGATCTTGCCGTAGGCGACCTTGAGGTCCTCGACCTTGAGCAGTGCGGTCACTTGGCCTCTCCTTCCGTGCTGGTGGTGCTGGTGGTGCTGTCCGCGTCGGCGTCGGCCGGAGTGTCGGCGTCGGCCTCGGGCTCCGCGTCGGCGTCGGCGTCTGCCTCGGGTTCGGCGTTCGCGTCGGCGTCGGCGTCCGTGTCCGCGTCAGCCTCGGCCTCTGCGTCGGCGGACGTGGCAGCCGCGGCGGCTTCCGCCGCCACGACCTCGGCGTCCTCGGCGGCGCCCGGGTCGCCTTCGAAGGGTTCGCCGAGGTAGGCGGCGATGACGCGCTCGTCGCCCTGGACCTCGGACGCGGTGCCCTCGATGAGCTTCTCGCCCTGGACGAGGCAGGCGACGCGGTCGCAGAGGTTGAAGATGAAGCGCATGTCGTGCTCGATGACGAGTACGGCGATGCCCATGTCGCGGATGGCGAAGATGAGTTCTTCGGCAGCGCGGGTTTCCTGCGGGTTCATGCCGGCGGTGGGCTCGTCCAGGAGGATGAGGCCGGGGTCGCTGGCGAGGGCCCGGGCGATTTCGAGCTTGCGCTGTTCGCCGTAGGGGAGGTTCTTCGCGAGGTGCTCGGCCTTGTGCTCGAGGCCGATGAACTCGAGGAGTTCCATGGCGCGCGCTTCGCTGGCGGCTTCGGCCTTCTTGAAGCCGGGGCCGCGCAGCAGGGCGGACCAGAGGCCTTCCTTGGTGCGGGTGTGGCGTCCGACGAGGACGTTCTCCAGCACGGTCATGTTGTGGAAGAGCCGGATGTTCTGGAAGGTGCGGGCGATGCCGGCCTCGGTGACCCTGTGGGGCTTCGGCGGCAGGACGGTGCCCTTGTAGCTGACGGATCCCTCGGTGGGGACGTACAGCCCGGTGAGGCAGTTGAAGAAGGTCGTCTTGCCGGCGCCGTTGGGGCCGATGAGTCCGACGATCTCGCCCGCGTTGACCTGGAGGTCGACGCCCTTGACGGCGGTGAGGCCGCCGAAGCGCATGGTGACGCCCTTGGCTTCGAGAACCGTGGTCTTGGTGGTGGTGTCTGTGGTGGTCGTCATGATGTTCACGCCCCCGCCTTGGCGGTGGCCAGGTCCGTGGGGGCCTGGTCAGCGGTGTCGTCGTGGTACTCGAGCTGCGCGCGCTTGTTGGCGATGAGGCCTTCGGGGCGGAAGCGCATGAGCAGGATGAGGGCGATGCCGAAGGCGAGGAGCTGGTAGTCCTGGAGGAAGGCCAGCTTCGCCGGGATCAGGAAGAGGAGTGCGGCGCCGAGGATGGGGCCGCGGATGGTGCCCATGCCGCCGAGGATGACGGCGGCGAGGAGGAACGCGGAGTTCGGCGGGACGGGCCCGGCGAAGACGTAGTTCTCGGGGACGACCGTGGTGTTGACGTGTGCCTGGACGGTGCCTGCGAGGCCGGCGAGGGTGGCGCCGAGGGCGAAGGCGATGAGCTTGACCTTGAAGCCGTTGATGCCCATGGCTTCGGCGGCGGTCTCGTCCTCGCGGATGGCGACCCAGGCGCGGCCGATGCGGCTGTTGCCGGCTCGGGCGAAGACCACTACGACCAGTGCCATGACGAGCAGCATCAGGAAGTAGTAGTTGGCGTAGGCGCCGAGGGTGACACCGAGGACCTCGTGGGATTCCCCGAAGTTCCACCCGAGGATTTCGAGGTGGGGGATGTTGGGGATGCCGTTGGGGCCGTTGGTGATGTCGGGGCCGGAGGTGCCGTCGAGGTTGCCCATGGCGATGCGGAAGATTTCTCCGAAGCCGAGGGTGACGATGGCGAGGTAGTCGCCGCGCAGGCGGAGGGTCGGCGCGCCGATGACCACGCCGAAGACGAGCGAGACGATGGCGCCGACGATGACCGCTGCCCAGAAGGGGAGGTGGATGCCGAAGGCGGAGGCGGTGCTGCCGGAGACCAGGGCGGCGGCGTAGGCGCCGACGCCGAGGAAGGCGACGTATCCGAGGTCGAGGAGACCGGCGAGGCCGACGACGATGTTGAGGCCGAGGGCGACGGTCGCGAAGATCAGGATGTTGACCGCGATGAGCGTGTAGGTGTCGCCGCTCTGCTGGATGAAGGGGAAGGCGATCGCTGCGGCCGCGGTCCCGATGAGGGTGACCTGGCGGTTCTTCGCGGTGATGAGGCCGAGGCGGTCCTTGAGGCCGGACTTGGTCAGGGCGAGGGCCGCGAAGCCGACGGTGATCAGGTAGGCGACGAAGAGCTGCGGTTCCTTGTCATCGGTGTCGATGCCGAAGGTGATGACGAAGAGGCCGAGGGCGAAGACGCCGGTGATGACGAGGATTTCGGCCCAGGAGGGGAGCTGCTTGGCGGGGGGTGCCGCCTTGCGGGTGTCGTCGGGGAGCTTGTACGCGGCGAGGGCCGGGATGAGCGAGCCGACGAGGGCGACGTAGGCGCCGGGTTCGAGGTTGACGACTCCGCCGAGGACGAAGCAGATCGCGAGGACCGTGAACCAGGTGGCGGCGAGGTTGCCGAGGGCGAGGAACCAGATGGCCTTGCGGGAGCCGGCGGGGGTGAGCCAGCGGAGGCCCTTGACGCCGAGCGCGGAGAGCGCGTGGGCGGCGGTGAGGGCGGCTCCGACGAGGGTGATCATCTGGAGGCCGGCGGGGCTGCCGTAGTAGGTCAGGTCGCCGGGGAAGTCGGCGGTCCATGTCCACGCGAGGTAGGCGCTGACGATGGCCAGGAGGCTGCCGGCGATGACCGCGTAGAGGAGCGTGGTGGGCGCGGGGCCCTGCTTCACCGTGTCGGTCTGCGGGGTGGTGATGGTGGTCATGGTTCTCACGCCCGATCCGTGACGCGCTGGCCGAGCAGGCCTTGGGGCCGCACGAGGAGGACGACGATGAGGAGGACGAACGCCCAGACGTTGGACCAGGCTCCACCGCCGAGCTGCGACATGCCGGGGATCTCTTCGATGTAGGCGATCGAGAGTGCTTCGGCGAGTCCGAGGACGACGCCGCCGACCATGGCTCCGTAGATGTTGCCGATGCCGCCGAGGACGGCTGCGGTGAAGGCCTTGAGGCCGAGGATGAAGCCCATCTCGAAGTTGATCTGGCCCTTGTCGACGCCGTAGGCGACGGCGGCGACGGCGGCGAACGCGGCACCGATGGCGAAGGCCATGACGATGATGCGGTCGGTGTTGATGCCCATCAGCTTGGCGGTGTCGGGGTCCTGCGCGGTGGCCTGCATGGCGCGGCCGCTGCGGCTCTTCTGGACGAAGACGCCGAGGGCGAGCATGCAGAGCGGGGCGAGGATGAGGACGAAGAGGTCCGCGCGCTGGATCGCCAGGGTGTCGCTGATCTTGAAGGCCGGGCCCGTGAACTCGGGGAAGCTGACGGCCTTCTTGGCGTCCGGGTAGAACTGCCAGACGAGCTGCTGGAGCGCGATCGAGAGGCCGATTGCGGTGATGAGGGGTGCGAGCCGGGGGGCGCTGCGCAGGGGGCGGTAGGCGAAGCGTTCGGCTGCGCAGGCCACGGCGACGGAGGTTATTGCACCTCCGACGATCATGACGGGTATCGCGATCAGCAGGGAGGTGCCGGTCGGGAGGATGGCGTAGGCGGTGAGCGCGCCGAAGCCGCCGATCATGAAGATCTCGCCGTGGGCGAAGTTGATGAGCTGGACGATGCCGTAGACCATGGTGTACCCGATGGCGATGAGGCCATAGAGAGCACCGAGGGCCAGGCCGTTGGCCAGCTGTTGCGGCAGTTCGTGCACCGCAGGGCCTCCGATGAGCGTGTCGGATAAGACTCCGCGCGAGGGCGCTGTTTGCGCCCTCGCGCGATGATGGTTCAGGTGTTACGGGTGGTGCTGGGGACTACGGGCTTACTGGTTGAAGGTGTCGCTCTTGACGTCGACCCACTTGCCGCCCTCGACCTTGTAGACCGTGAGCTGCTTGTTGGTGGTGTCGCCGTACTGGTCGAAGGCGACCTTGCCGGTCACGCCGTCGAAGGAGACCTTGGCGAGTGCCTCGACGACCGCGGCGCGGCCGTTGTCGGGGAGCTTGCCACCGTTGGCGGCGGCGACGGCCTTGACGGCCTGGATGACGGCCCAGCCGGCGTCGTAGGAGTAGCCACCGTAGGCGGCGTACGGGTCCTTGTAGCCTTCGGCCTTGTAGTCCTCGATGAACTTCTTGGCGGTGTCCAGCTTCTCGACCGGGTAGCCGATGGAGGTGGCGAGGTCGCCCTCGTTGGCCTCACCGGAGGCGCTGATGAAGGCGGGGTCCTGGATGCCGTCGCCGCCCATGAGGGGGATGTTGGCGCCGGTCTTCTTGATCTGGTCGGCGAGCAGGCCGCCCTCGGGGTACTGGCCGCCGAAGTAGACGGAGTCGGCGCCGGAGGACTTGACCTTGTCGGCGGTGGAGGAGAAGTCGGTCTCCTTCACGGTGACGTGGTCGGTGCCGGCGACCTCGCCGCCGAGCTTCTTGAACTCGTCGGCGAAGATCGCGGCGAGGCCGGCGCCGTAGGTCTGCTTGTCGTCGACGATGAAGACCTTCTTCTTGCCGGCGTCCTTGAAGAGGTACTGGGCGGCGAACTTGCCCTGGACCACGTCGGTGGCGGCGGTGCGGAAGTAGGTGTCGAAGGGGCGCTTGAACTCGCCCTTGCCCCAGTTGTCGCCCTGGCTGAGCGAGGGGTTGGTGTTGGCGGGCGAGACCTGCGCCAGCTTGGCGGAGGCGAAGACGCCCTGCATCTGCTGGGCGACGCCGGAGTTCAGCGGGCCGACGACGCCGATGACGTCTTTGTTGCCGACGAGCTTGGTGGCGTTGGCCTGACCGGAGGCGGGGACCGCCTGGTCGTCGAGGGCCTCGACCTTGAACTCTATGCCCGGGACCTCGTTGTTCTTGTTGGCCGTCTTGGCCGCGAGGTCGACGGAGTTCTTGATGCCCTGGCCGAGCGCGGAGAGCGAACCGGTGAGCGGGGCGTCGACGCCGATGACGACGACGGTCTTCTTGCCGCCGCCGTTGTCCTTGGTGCCTCCGTCGCGCGATCCGCAAGCGGTGAGGGTCAGTGCTCCCGTGGTGATCACGGTGGTGAGGACGAGCAAAGAACGGTGTCGCACGATTCTTCCTTTCCCTGGCGCGGCTGCCTCTGTCGAGGTGCCGTTAGGTCGCCGGGCCGCACTGGGAGGTCCACGGCCGTGCTGATTCGCGCTCTGAGGCGCGGTGACTGGCCGTGACTCTAGGCCCGAGGTGGCGAGCACGGGGAGCGGCAAAAGGAGGATGTGACGCTCTTGTTATGCCAAGGCCAAGAATGTGAGGCGGGAGTGTGGACAAACCGGACATTAACGACGGGGAATTGTGTCCGCATCCTGAGAAATACCTGTTCCCCTAAGGTGCTTGAGGCCTCCATGCACCTGTCTTAGATCAAATTCAGCCGAATGTGGCCGTGTGTATGCGAAAGAATCCGCCGGGTGGTCATTCTCGAGGGAAAAGGCGGATTCCATACGACATCGTCATTACGGTGGGTAATGGTCGAGGTGGTGGCTTCGCGCCAGGTGGATCTTGCTTCGCCGGCCGACATGGCCTCCCACCTGCGCTTCGGCCGGGCGGGGTGATCTGCCCGGAAGGCGGACAGTGCACTCGGGAATCCGGTGACCCCGGTCACGTAGGGGGCGCCGGCTCTCCGGGCTCCCGGGTCGCACCGTCCTGTGCGGTGCAGCGCTGGGCCACGAACCGGTCGATCAGTTCAAGTGCCTTTTCCCGCCCGCCAGTTCGTTCCTCGGCGCGTCCCGCGGCGACGGCGTCCTCGTGGATCGCGTACTGACCGTTCGACAGGCCCTTCTGCTCCCAGTCGAGGCCGGACCACGAAGAGCCCTTGAGGGTCTCCTTCGCCCAGTAGGACACGAGGGCCGTGCAGATCTGCGCGGGGGAGGAAGGGGTGGCGGAAGGGCCGGTGGGAGGGGTGTCCGAGCCCGCCGCTGGGGGTGGCGCGGAGGGTGAGCAACCGGTCAGGGCGAGCGCCGCGAGGAGGATGTGGGCGGCGTACCGGGCCGTGCGTGGCATGGTCCCCATGAGGGGACGGTAGGCGGTCACCATCGGTGACACAACAGGTGGCGCGGGTCAGCGTGCGGACTGGCGGATTCCGGGTGGTTGCCGGGTGCGGAGGGTCCGAGAACGGGCGCAGGCCCGGATCCGCTGCCGTGGGGCGGGGTCCGGGCCTGCGTGATGGTAGTGGTGCGCCGGGGCCGGGTTCAGGCTCCCGCGGGGGCCCCGGGAGCCTCAGGGGCCTCGGCGGGGGCGCCGGCGACCTGGTCGACGTCGCGCAGCAGGCAGGTCAGCCGGGCGGTGCACACGCGGCGGTCCTGCTCGTCGCTGATCACGATCTCGTAGGTGGTGGTGGTGCGGCCGCGGTGCACGGGGGTGGCGAGGCCGGTCACCGTGCCGGAGCGCACGCCCCGGTGGTGGGTGCAGTTCAGATCGACGCCGACGGCGATCTTGGTGATGCCCCCGTGCATCATCGCGCCGATGGAGCCGAGGGTCTCGGCCAGTACGGCGGAGGCCCCGCCGTGCAGCAGTCCGTAGGGCTGGGTGTTGCCCTTGACCGGCATGGTGGCCACGACCCGCTCGGCCGAGGCTTCCAGTATGCGGATGTCCATCCGCTCGCCGAGGTCGCCCGCCGAGAACAGCGCGGGCAGGTCGATGCCCAGGGCCGCGTACTCGTCGAGTACGTCCTGCGGAAACTTCACAGCGTGCTGCTGACCCATGGGCCCGCTCCGTTCGTCAACGCTCGTTAACCTGCGTGTGCTGAGGTCGTTCTATCAGGCGGGCTCGAACCGCACGACGACGGACTTGCTCGCGGGGGTGTTGCTGGTGTCGGCGGTGGAGTCCAGCGGGACCAGCACGTTGGTCTCGGGGTAGTAGGCGGCCGCGCAGCCGCGGGCGGTCGGGTAGTGCACGACGCGGAAGCCCGGCGCGCGCCGCTCCACGCCGTCCTTCCACTCGCTCACCAGGTCCGTGTAGGAGCCGTCGGCCAGGCCCAGCTCCGCGGCGTCCGCGGGGTTGACCATGACGACGCGGCGGCCGCCGGTGATGCCGCGGTAGCGGTCGTCGAGGCCGTAGATCGTGGTGTTGTACTGGTCGTGGCTGCGCAGGGTCTGCAGGAGCAGCCGTCCCTGCGGAACGGTGGGGTACTCCACGGGCGCGGCGGTGAAGTTGGCCTTGCCGGTCTTCGTGGGGAAGCGGCGCTCGTCGCGGGGGCCGTGGGGGAGCTGGAAGCCGCCGGGGCGGGCCACCTTGGCGTTGAAGTCCTCGAAGCCGGGGATCACGCGGGCGATCCGGTCGCGGATCGACGCGTAGTCCCGCTCGAACTCCTCCCACGGGGTGGTGGAGGCGGGGCCGAGGACCGCGCGGGCCATCCGGGCCACGATCGCGGGCTCGGAGAGCAGGTGGGGGCTCGCGGGGGCGAGGTTGCCGCGGGAGGCGTGGACCATGCCCATGGAGTCCTCGACGGTCACGAACTGCCGGCCCGCCGCCTGGACGTCCTTGTCGGTGCGGCCGAGGGTGGGCAGGATCAGGGCACGGCGGCCGGTGACCGCGTGGGAGCGGTTCAGTTTGGTGGACACGTGCACGGTCAGGGAGGCGCGGCGGATCGCGGCCTCGGTGACGTCGGTGTCGGGGGTGGCGCCGACGAAGTTGCCGCCCATGGCGAAGAGGACCTTGGCCTTGCCGTCGCGCAGGGCCTGGATGGAGCGGACCACGTCGTAGCCGTGCCCGCGCGGTGAGGTGATGCCGAATTCGGCGTCGAGGGCGTCGAGGAAGGCGGGCGCGGGGCGTTCGAAGATCCCCATGGTGCGGTCGCCCTGCACGTTGGAGTGGCCGCGCACCGGGCAGACGCCGGCGCCGGGGCGGCCGATGTTGCCGCGCAGCAGGAGGAGGTTGACGACCTCGCGGATGGTGGCGACGGCGTGCTTGTGCTGGGTGAGGCCCATGGCCCAGCAGACGATGGTGCGCTGGGAGGCCAGGATCATGGCGAGGGCGCGCTCGATGTCGGGCCGGGTCAGGCCGGTCGCGGTGAGGGTCTCCTCCCAGTCGGCCTCCTTGGCGGCGGCCGCGAAGTCCTCGTAGCCGTGGGTGTGCTCGCGGATGAAGGCCTCGTCGGTGGCCCCGCCCGCCTCGATGACCAGCTTGTTCAGGAGGCGGAAGAGGGCCTGGTCGCCGCCGATGCGGATCTGCAGGAACAGGTCGTTGAGGGCGGTGCCCTTGAGCATGCCGAGGGGGGTCTGCGGGTTCTTGAACCGCTCCATCCCGGCCTCGGGCAGCGGGTTCACCGAGATGATCTTCGCGCCGGCGGACTTGGCCTGTTCCAGGGCGGAGAGCATGCGCGGGTGGTTGGTGCCCGGGTTCTGCCCGGCGACGATGATCAGGTCGGCCTGGTGGAGGTCTTCGAGGGAGACGCTGCCCTTGCCGATGCCGATGGTCTCGTTCAGCGCGGAGCCCGAGGACTCGTGGCACATGTTGGAGCAGTCGGGCAGGTTGTTGGTGCCGAACTCGCGGGCGAAGAGCTGGAAGAGGAACGCGGCCTCGTTGCTGGTGCGCCCCGAGGTGTAGAAGAGGGCCTCGTCGGGGGAGGAGAGGGCCGTCAGCTCCTCGGAGATGATCGCGAAGGCCCGCTCCCAGCTGACCGCCTCGTACCGCTCGGAGCCTTCCGCCGCGGCCCCTCGTTCGAGCAGCATGGGCTGGGTGATCCGGCCCTGCTGGCCCAGCCAGTACCCGGAGCGGGTGGCCAGGTCGGCGAGGGGGTGCGCGGCGAAGAACTCCGGGGTGACCCGGCGCAGCGTGGCCTCCTCGGCGACGGCCTTGGCGCCGTTCTCGCAGAATTCGGCGGTGTGCCGCTTGTCGCCCTCGGGCCAGGCGCAGCCGGGGCAGTCGAAGCCGTCCTTCTGGTTGACCTTGAGCAGGGTGCGGGCGGTGCGGGCCAGGCCCATCTGCTGCTGGGCGATCTTCAGGGTGTGGCCGATCGCGGGCAGCCCGGCGGCGGCGTGTTTCGGGGGCGCGACCTGCGGCGCGTCCTGTACCGGATCACCTGTGGGCGGCTTGGTGGCCATGACGCTCCCCTTTGAACAGTCCTTGCGTATCCACATCCGATCCTGTCACGGCCTCCGGATATCGCCGACGCCGGATTTGTCAGCGGGGGCGCCTAGGATCGGGGGCGTGGCAGATTCAGCATCGAAGAAGACCGACCAGACGACCGCAGCGGACCGCCCCCGCCTGATGCTCATGGACGGGCACTCCCTGGCGTACCGGGCGTTCTTCGCGCTGCCCGCGGAGAACTTCACGACCGCGACGGGCCAGCCGACCAACGCCATCTACGGCTTCGCGTCGATGCTGGCCAATACGCTGCGCGACGAGGCGCCCACGCACTTCGCGGTGGCGTTCGACGTGTCCCGCAAGACGTGGCGGTCGACCGAGTTCCCCGAATACAAGGCGAACCGCTCCAAGACCCCCGACGAGTTCAAGGGGCAGGTCGAGCTGATCGGCGAGCTCCTCGACGCGATGCACGTGCCGCGGTTCGCCATCGACGGCTTCGAGGCCGACGACGTGATCGCGACGCTGGCCACGCAGGCGGAGGCCGCCGGCTTCGACGTGCTGATCGTCACCGGCGACCGGGACTCCTTCCAACTGGTGTCCGAGCACACCACCGTGCTGTACCCGACCAAGGGCGTCTCCGAGCTGACCCGGTTCACACCGGAGAAGGTCGAGGAGAAGTACGGGCTCACCCCGCAGCAGTATCCGGACTTCGCTGCGCTGCGCGGCGACCCGTCCGACAACCTGCCGGGCATCCCCGGCGTCGGCGAGAAGACCGCAGCCAAGTGGATCACCCAGTTCGGGTCGTTCGCGGAGCTCGTGGAGCGCGCCGAGGAGGTCAAGGGCAAGGCCGGGCAGAACTTCCGGGACCACCTGGAGGCCGTCAAGCTCAACCGGGTCCTGACCGAGATGGTCAAGGACGTGGAGCTGCCCAGGGCCCCCGCCGACCTGGTGCGCCTCCCGTACGACCGGACCGCCATGCTCGGGGTGCTGGACGTACTGGAGATCCGCAACGCCTCGCTGCGCGAGCGGCTGCTCGCCGTGGACCCGGGCGCGGCCGAGGAGCCGGCCCCCGCTCCGGCGGCGGGTGTGGAGCTGGACGCCTCCGTGCTGGGCGCGGGCGAGCTGGCGCCGTGGCTGGAGAGCCACGCGGGCGGGCCGCTGGGCATCGCGACCGTCGACAGCTGGGCGCTGGGCCAGGGCAACATCAGCGAAATCGGGCTGGCCGCGGCCGGAGGCGCCGCTGCCTGGTTCACGCCCGCAGAGCTGGACGAGGCCGACGAGCGGGCCTTCGTGGCCTGGGCCGCCGACCCGGCCAAGCCCAAGGTGGTGCACAACGCCAAGGGTCTGATGCGGGTCTTCCCCGAGCACGGCTGGAGCCTCGCGGGTGTCGCCATGGACACCGCGCTCGCCGCCTACCTGGTCAAGCCGGGCCGCCGGTCCTTCGACCTGGACGCCCTGTCCATGGAGTACCTGCACCGGGAGCTGGCGCCGGCCGCCGCCGACGGCCAGCTGGCCTTCGGCGCCGACGACACGGCCGAGGCCGAGGCGCTGATGGCGCAGGCCCGCGCGGTGCTGGACCTGGGCGACGCCTTCACCGGCAAGCTCGCCGAGGTCGGCGCGGCGGAGCTGCTGCACGACATGGAGCTGCCGACGTCCGAGCTCCTCGCCCGCATGGAGCGGTCGGGCATCGCCGCCGACCGCGATCACCTGGAGGCCATGGAGCAGCAGTTCGCCGGCGCCGTGCAGCAGGCGGTGAAGGAGGCGCACGCGGCGGTGGGCCACGAGTTCAACCTCGGCTCGCCCAAGCAGCTCCAGGAGGTCTTCTTCGGCGAGCTGGACCTGCCGAAGACGAAGAAGACCAAGACCGGCTACACGACGGACGCGGACGCGCTGGCCTGGCTGGCCACGCAGACCGACCACGAACTGCCGGTGATCATGCTCCGCCACCGGGAGCAGGCCAAGCTGCGCGTCACCGTCGAGGGCCTGGTCAAGACCATCGCCGCCGACGGCCGGGTGCACACCAGCTTCAGCCAGACCGTCGCCGCGACCGGCCGGCTGTCCTCCACCGACCCCAACCTGCAGAACGTGCCGGTGCGCACCGACGAGGGACGCGCCATCCGCCGCGGCTTCGTCGTCGGCGAGGGCTTCGAGTCCCTCATGACGGCCGACTACAGCCAGATCGAGCTGCGCGTCATGGCCCACCTCTCCGAGGACGAGGGCCTGATCGAGGCGTTCGCGACCGGCGAGGACCTGCACACCACCGTCGCCTCCCAGGTGTTCGGCGTGGAGCGGTCCGCGGTGGACGCCGAGATGCGCCGCAAGATCAAGGCCATGTCGTACGGCCTCGCGTACGGGCTCTCCGCCTTCGGTCTCGCCCAGCAGCTGAACATCGAGCCCGCCGAGGCGCGCGGCCTGATGGAGACGTTCTTCGAGCGGTTCGGCGGGGTCCGCGCGTACCTGCAGCGCGTCGTGGACGAGGCCCGGGCCACCGGATACACGGCGACGATCTTCGGCCGCCGCCGGTACCTGCCCGACCTCAACAGCGACAACCGCCAGCGCCGTGAGGCCGCCGAGCGGATGGCGCTCAACGCCCCGATCCAGGGCACCGCCGCCGACATCGTCAAGGTCGCGATGCTGCGCGTGGACAAGGCGATCGTGGAGGCCGGTCTGCGGTCGCGGATGCTGCTGCAGGTCCACGACGAAATCGTGCTGGAGATCGCCCCGGGCGAGCGCGAGCGGGTCGAGGAGCTGGTGCGGCGCGAGATGGGCGCCGCCGTCGACCTCCGGGCCGCGCTGGACGTGTCCGTGGGCGTCGGCCCGGACTGGGAGTCCGCAGCGCACTGACCCGCGTACGCCCACGCCCGTTCCCGCCGGAGTCAGGAGGTGGGGACGGGCGTTCGCGTGTCCTCGTCCGTCCGCAGGCGGTCCCCGTCCCGGTCGCGGCGGTGGCGCAGGCGGACGAGGACCCCGTACAGCAGCAGGGCCACGGCGAGGCCGCCGCCCGCGCCGAAGCAGATGGTCGGGATGATGTCGAGCGGCGTACGGATCCGGTCGAAGAAGGTGTAGAAGCGGATCACGCGCAGGGTCACCCCGGCCGTCACGCACACCACGAACAGGGTGATGGCGCCCCAGACCTCCGCGCGGCTGAGCACCGGGACGGCCGCGGGTGCCGCAGAGGCGGGAAGCCGGCGCAGGGCGGTCGCCGTGAACCAGAGCAGCGCGCAGGCCGCGACCGCCGAAGAGCCGTACTGGAGGTACGAGTAGAGCGGCAGGCCGAAGGCCAGCGGCTCTTCGAGCACCGGCAGCGCGTCCGTCCCCCAGCGGTCGATGTGCGTGAAGCTGTCCCACACCACGTGGGTGAGGGAACCTGCGACCGCCGAGACGTAGAACCAGGCGGCGAGGGCGGGCAGTCGGCGACGCTCGCGCCAGTCCTCGCCCCGTACGAAGCTGTGGACCCTGCCGCGCCAGCCGCGCGGCAACAGCGCGACCAGCGGCTCGCGCAGCAGCAGCCAGCACCCCACGAGGGCGGCGGTGAGCACGGCGTCCACGGTGAGGACACCCGCCGGCGAGTGCGTGAAGCTGCCGTAGGCCATGACGCCCTCGACGACCGCGTCCGTGAAGTAGAAGGTGTCCGGCGCGAACGAGCCGAGGACCAGAGCGGAGGCGACCAGGGGGCCCCGTGCGCGCCCCGTCCGGCGGATGGCCGGAAGTACGGCGGCCGCATGGCTGAGAGTGAACGGCATGGCACTTCTCCTGGACGTTCTCGCGGGTGTTCCCTGCTTCGGGCCGATGCGTCCGAAGGGTTCCGACAGTATGCGTGACCTGCCCATGGACGTGGGGATGTGGTGAATTCCGGCTCATCGTCCGTGCCCCTTGCAGGGAGTTGACGTACAGTCACGCGGACGTCGAGGGGGAGGGGTCCGGCTCATGTCGGCTCGAATAATCGGACGCAGGCTGCGCAGGGGGACGACGGCCGCCCTGGTCTCCGCGCTGGTGGTCGCCGCGGTGACCGCCTCGCAGGGCCCGGCGGACGGGTATACGGACCGGACGGCCACCGCCGGCGAGGCCGGCCCGCAGCCCCTCCCCGCGGACTCGCCCGGCGGCGACTCCGCCTACTTCACCGAACTCCCGCCGCTGGTGAGCCCGCAGCCGCCCGCCGTGGTGCTGCCGGACGAGGCGCAGCCGGCGCCGCCGCAGACCCCGGCGACGCCGGACGTGGTGCCGGCCTCGGCCGGCACCGGACCGGCGGAGGGGACGCAGGGGATACCGGCGAGCGTGCTCGCGGCGTACCTGCGCGCGGAGCGGACGGTGGGGCAGAGCGACCCCGCATGCGGCCTGCGCTGGCAACTCCTCGCGGCGATCGGCAAGGTGGAGTCCGGTCAGGCGCGCGGCGGCCGGGTGGACGCGGCCGGGACCACGCTGCGGCCGATCCTGGGGCCCGTCCTCGACGGCAACGGCTTCGCGCACATCCCGGACACGGACGGCGGGGCCTACGACGGGGACGCCCGGTACGACCGGGCGGTCGGGCCGATGCAGTTCATCCCCTCCACCTGGGCGGCGTGGGGCCAGGACGCGGACGGCGACGGGCGGCGCAACCCGGACAACGTGCACGACGCGGCCCTCGCGGCCGGGCGGTACCTGTGCGCGGGCAGCCGGGACCTGCGGATACCGGCGGACCTGGACCGGGCGGTGCTCTCCTACAACCGGTCCACGGAGTACCTGAGGACGGTGCGGTCCTGGTTCACGTACTACCTGGCGGGGGTGCACGAGGTCCCGGACGGCACGGGCCCCGGGAGCGGTACGGGCACCCCCGCCGGACAGCCCGGCACGAAGCCGGGCCCGGGCCCGGTGACCTCCCCGGGGCCGGTGACTCCCCCGAGTCCGAAGCCGACACCCACGCCGAGCCCGACACCCACGCCGAGCCCGTCTCCCACCCCGACGCCGACGCCGACTCCGACGCCGAAGCCGGCTCCGACGCCCTCCCCGACTCCGTCTCCCACCCCCACGCCGACTCCGACTCCGACGCCCACCCCCAAGCCGACGCCCACGCCCACCCCCAAGCCGACGCCCACGCCGACGCCCACGCCGACGCCCACCCCGACGGGCAGCCCGACCCCGAAGCCCTCCCCGAGCCCGACCGCCAGTGTCCGGCCCACCCCCACCCCCGCGCCCAGCCCCACGGTCTCCGCGAAGCCGGGCTCCGCGCCCGCGCCGAGCCCCACCGCGACACGAACCCCGTAGGCCGCGTAAGCCGTCGCCCTCGTCATCGCGCACATCCCGCCCGGGCTCGGCCCCGCCGTCGCCCGCGCCGACGGACGCCCAGGGCCGGGCCGCGGCCGCTTCCCGCGCCCCCCGGCCCGGGGCCGGCCCCGGGCCGGGCGAGACGGTTCTCATCTCGCCCCCGCATTGCTACGGTGCCCCATCTCTGACGCCCTATCAGATTTCGGAGGCCGGCATGCGCGCACTCGTCGCCGCCGCCATCGGGCTGGCCGCCGCGCTCGCCCTCGTCCTCGCCATCACGGCGGCAGGCGTGCCGGAGGGCAAGACCTCACCCAAGCCGCTGCTCACCACCGCGCCCCCCGCGCCCGGACAGTAGAGGAGGGCCCGGCCATGCGACGCAGAGCGAGCCTCGTCCTGCTTGCCCTCGCCGTGTTCTGCGCGGCCCTCGCACCGCTGCTGCGCTGGTACGCCTACCCCCGTCTCGCCAAGATCCCGCCGAGCCAGTACCAGGAGATGGTCCTGGAGGCGAAGGACGCGACCCTGCTCGACTACACCGGCGGCATGCAGCCGAAGAAGGTCGACAAGGTCACGATCGTCCAGACGCTCAAGGGCAACGTGGAGGCGTCGAAGGAGATCGAGGCGAGCGCCGGCAAGGACGTCGTGGTCTGGGACACCCTCTCCTACATCATCGGCCCGGACGGGAAGATGGTCTCCCAGATCCCCGAGCGCTACATCTTCGACGCGCACACCCAGGACCCGGTGCACGCCACCGGGGAGATGGTCGACGGGGACCCGGTCAAGCGCCAGGGCATCGAGTTCAAGTGGCCGTTCTTCACCGAGCCGCGCGACTACCTGTACTTCGACGCGCAGACCCGTACCTCCTCGCCGATCCACTACGTCGGACCGCGCACGTTCAAGGGCATGGACGTCTACTACTTCGAGCAGACCATCCCCTGGACCAAGGTCTCCATGCCGAAGAAGATGCCGATCGAGGGCATCGACCCGGCGACGATCGAGGCGGCCACCGGCACCACCCTCTGGTACACCGCCAAGGTGCGGTTCTGGGTCGACCCGGTGACCGGGGCGCCGGTCAACGCCGAGCAGGACATCCAGCAGGAGATGCGCGGCGGCATCGCGGCGGGCGGCCCCGACGGCAAGCTGACCGCCTTCGCCGGGCACGTGACCATGCGCGAGGACTACTCCGACCACACGGTCGCGCTGGTGAAGTCGAACCGTACGAAGGTCCTCGCGCTGCACACATACGCGCCCGCCGGCCTGGCGGCCGGCGGGCTCGCGCTGCTGGGCCTGGCGCTGTGGCTGGAGGCCCGCGGCCGCCGCATGCGGCAGGAAGGGAAAGCGGAAGAAGCAGTGGATGCAGTGGTGGAAGGGGAAGAGGTCAGCGCCTGAGCCGGGCGTTGGTATGGCGGGTGGGCTCGGCGGTGGCCGGGTCTTCCGGCCAGGGGTGCTTGGGGTAGCGGCCGCGCAGCTCCGCACGGACGGCGCGGTAGCCGCCCCGCCAGAAGGAGGCGAGGTCGGCGGTGACGGCCGCGGGCCTGCCGGCGGGCGACAGCAGGTGCACCAGCACCGGTACGCCCGCCACCCGCGGCGTCTCGGCCAGCCCGAACAGCTCCTGGAGCTTCACCGCGAGTACCGGCTGCCCGGCGGAGTAGTCCACCCGGATCCGGGATCCGCTGGGCACTTCGAGCCGCTCCGGAGCCAGTTCGTCCAGCCGGGCGGCCTCCCCGGTGGCCCACGGCAGGAGCCGGTTCAGGGCCTGCCCGGCATCGATCCGTGCGAGGTCCGCGCGGCGCCGGGCCCGGGACAGCTCCGGCTCCAGCCAGTCGTCGGCCCGCTCCAGCAGCGCGGCGTCCCCTTCCACGTCGGGCCACGCGCCGCCGAGCGTCCGGTGCAGGAAGCCCAGCCGGGCCCGCAGGACCCGCGCGTCCGGGGACCAGCGCAGCAGTCCGAGGCCCTCGGCGCGCAGCCCGTCGAGCAGGGCCGCCCGTACGAGGGCCGGGTCGGGGGTGCGCAGGGGCCGTACGGACAGCTCGATCGCCCCGAGCCGCTGCGCTGCGCGGGCGACCACGTCGCCGTCCTCCCAGTGCACCTCCTCGGTGTCCGTGCGCAGGTGTGCGGCGGCGTTCCGGGCGGTGTCCTCGTCGATGACGGCGGCCAGCCGCACCCGTGCGGAGGCCGAGTGGGGGGCCCGGTCGGCCACGGCGACCGCCAGCCAGGGCGCACTGCGCAGGCCCGAGCCGTCGCCGAGCTCGCCCCCGGTGCCGGAGGCCATGAGGAAGGCCCCGTCGCCCTTGGCCTTGGCGACCCGCTCGGGGAACGCGAGCGCGGCGATCAGCCCCGCAGCGGCGTCGTCGGGTGCGGCGCCGCTGCCGGGGCTGCGCCCCGAACCCCGCGCCGCAAGCGCCGACGGGGCCGGCTTTCGGCCTGCTTCAGCCCCGCCGGCGTTCGAGGCGCGGCGGTTCGGGGGCGGCGCCCCCGCCGGGTCCGGGGCGGAGCCCTGGGGGGTCCGGGGCCCTGCCCCGGTTTCGGGAAGGGGCGAGACGGAGGCGGGCCCCGCAGGGTCCTGGACGGCCCGCTCCAGCCGCCGGACCTCGGCGCGCCAGCGCCCGGCGTAGGGGTCCGCACCCCGCCGAGCCACCCGCCAGGCGCCGGCCAGGTCGTCCCCGTACTCGCGCGGCGGCTCCTCGCTGAGCAGGGCCACCACCTCCGCGGCCCGCCGGGCACCGAGCGCGGCGGTGCCGTCCAGCAGGGCCCGGGCCAGCCGCGGGTGCAGCCCCAGCCGGGCCATCCGCAGGCCGCGCGGTGTCGGCCGGCCGAGGCCGTCCACCGCTCCGACGGCCACCAGCACCTCGCGCGCCGCGGCCATGGCCCCGGCCGGCGGCGGGTCCGGCAGCGCCAGCCCGGCCGCATCCGGGTCACCCCAGCACGCGGCCTGCAGGGCGAACTGCGCCAGGTCGGCGATGCGGATCTCCGGCGCCGGGAACGCGGGCAGCCGGCCGTCCTCCGCCTCGGTCCAGCAGCGGTACACCGCGCCCGGCGCCTCACGCCCGGCCCGGCCCGCCCGCTGCCGCCCGGCCGCGCGCGACGCCCGTACGGTCGCCAGCGCGCCCAGCCCCCGGGCATGGTCCACCCGCGGCTCGCGGGCCAGCCCCGAGTCCACCACCACGCGCACCCCGGGGACGGTCAGGCTCGACTCCGCGACGGCCGTCGCGAGGATCACCCGGCGGTGGTCCGAAGCCGTCAGCGCCGCGTCCTGCACCGCCGACGGCGCCCGGCCGTGCACCTGGAGCACCTCGGCGTCCACGCCGCCCAGCTGCCCGGCGACCCGGGCGATCTCGCCGACGCCGGGCAGGAAGCACAGGACGTCGCCGTCGCGCTCGGCGAGGGCCCGCCGCACGACCGAGGCGACGTGCGCCAGCTGCGCCGGATCGACCCGCATCCCGTGCGGGGGCCGCACCGGGCGGGCCGGCGGGGCCCACACGGTCTCCACCGGGTACGAGACGCCGGCAGCCTCCACCACCGGCGCGTCACCGGGGCCGCCGTGACCGAGGACCCGGGCCCACGCAGCGGCGTCGGTGGTCGCCGAGGCCGCCACGAGCCGCAGCTCGGGGCGCAGGTTCTCCCGTACGTCGAGGAGGAAGGCGGCGACCGTGTCGGCGTCGAGGTGCCGCTCGTGGCACTCGTCCAGCACCACCACGTCCACGCCGGCCAGCTCCTGGTCGCGCTGGAGCCGCTGCAGCAGCACTCCCGTGGTCACCACCTCCACCACCGTGCCGGGACCGGCCACCCGCTCCCCGCGCACCGTGAAACCCACCGATCCGCCGACCTGCTCGCCCAGCAGCCAGGCCATCCGCCGCGCCGCGGCCCGGGCGGCGATCCGCCGGGGCTCGGCGACGACGACCCGCCGACGCGGTCCGCCCCCCACAAGACCCGCGAGCACCATCGGCACCAGGGTGGTCTTGCCGGTGCCGGGCGGGGCGCAGAGCACCGCGGTGCCGTGGCCGTCCAGCGCGGAGACGAGCGCGGGCACGGCCTCCCGTACGGGAAGGGAGTCGAGGGCGGCCTGGCGGATCAAGGGATCAGTCCCTCTCGCACACGAAGATCGCCGTACCGGGGATCAGGTTGCCGCGCAGCGGGGACCAGCCGCCCCACTCCTGACTGTTCCACTCGGGCCACTCCGGCTCCACGAGGTCGAGCAGCCGGAATCCGCCCGCCACGACGTCGCGGACCCGGTCGCCGAGGGTGCGGTGGTGTTCGACGTACACCGCGCGCCCCTGCTCGTCCTGCTCCACGTACGGGGTGCGGTCGAAGTACGAGGCGGCGACGGAGAGCCCCTCGGGGCCGGGCTCGTCGGGGAAGGCCCAGCGGACGGGGTGGGTCACGGAGAAGACCCAGCGGCCGCCGGGGCGCAGGACGCGGTGCACCTCGCGCATGACGTTGACGGGGTCGGCGACGAAGGGGACGGCCCCGTAGGCGGAGCAGGCGAGGTCGAAGGAGCCGTCGCGGAAGGGCAGGCGCCCGGCGTCGGCCTCGACCAGCGGGACGTCCTCGCCGATGCGCAGGGCGTGCTGGAGCTGGCGGTGGGACAGGTCGAGGGCGACGGGGCGGGCGCCCCTGGCGGCCAGCCAGCGGGAGCACTGGGCGGCGCCGGCGCCGATCTCCAGGACGTCCTTGTCCTTGAGGGAGGCGGCGGGCCCCAGGAGGGCCGCGTCCGCCTCGTCCAGTCCCTCGGGGCCCCAGACGAAGCGGTCGTCGCCGAGGAAGGCGCCGTGCTCGCTCTGGTACTCGTCGGCGTTGCGGTCCCACCAGCTGCGGCTCGCCCGGCTGCTCTCCGCTTCATCTGCGTCACGCCGCGTGGCCTCGGCGTCCTCCATGGACCCCGGATCGGCTTCGTGAGCCTCTTCGGGGGCGTAGTCCTCTTGGTTCATGGGGCCCGTCGTCGTAGTCTGCGAGTGTCTTCGAATGTGGCAGGAAGTGCCAGGAAGGCCTCCCCGCCCACGAATTGTGCCGGTTATGCGGGGATCCGCCCGGGGTGTGCGCCTTCGCACATTGACCCTGTCCGGCTGCCCCCGTATGCTACAAGTTGCGCTGCGAGCCTGTGCTCCTCAGACCTAGCAGGCTGCGCTTGCATCTGTTGATGTCCCCTCGGTTTTCGAGGCCCTGCCGCTCTTCCGCGGATCGGGGGCCTCCTTGGCTGTCCGGTCTTCGGTGGATGCCGATAAGGGCTCCCGGCGTAGCAGTACCTACGACTTTCTGTCCGTAACCGGAGCCCTTTCCCACATGACGAGCAGCACCGAGACCACCGCCACCACTCCGCAGGTAGCGGTCAACGACATCGGCGACGCGGACGCGTTCCTCGCGGCGATCGACGAGACGATCAAGTACTTCAACGATGGCGACATCGTCGACGGCGTCATCGTCAAGGTTGACCGGGACGAGGTTCTCCTCGACATCGGTTACAAGACCGAAGGCGTCATCCCGAGCCGCGAGCTTTCGATCAAGCACGACGTCGACCCGAACGAGGTCGTCAAGGTCGGCGACGAGATCGAGGCCCTGGTTCTCCAGAAGGAGGACAAGGAAGGCCGCCTGATCCTCTCGAAGAAGCGCGCTCAGTACGAGCGTGCCTGGGGCACCATCGAGAAGATCAAGGAAGAAGACGGCATCGTCACCGGTACCGTCATCGAGGTCGTCAAGGGTGGTCTCATCCTCGACATCGGCCTCCGCGGCTTCCTGCCGGCCTCTCTCGTCGAGATGCGTCGCGTCCGCGACCTCCAGCCCTACGTGGGCAAGGAGCTCGAGGCGAAGATCATCGAGCTGGACAAGAACCGCAACAACGTGGTCCTGTCCCGCCGCGCCTGGCTCGAGCAGACCCAGTCCGAGGTTCGCCAGACGTTCCTCACCACCCTGCAGAAGGGTCAGGTCCGCTCCGGCGTCGTCTCCTCGATCGTCAACTTCGGTGCCTTCGTGGACCTGGGCGGCGTCGACGGTCTCGTGCACGTCTCCGAGCTGTCCTGGAAGCACATCGACCACCCGTCCGAGGTTGTCGAGGTCGGTCAGGAAGTCACCGTCGAGGTCCTCGACGTCGACATGGACCGCGAGCGTGTCTCCCTGTCGCTGAAGGCGACGCAGGAGGACCCGTGGCAGCAGTTCGCCCGGACCCACCAGATCGGTCAGGTCGTCCCGGGTAAGGTCACCAAGCTGGTTCCGTTCGGTGCGTTCGTCCGCGTGGACGAGGGCATCGAGGGTCTGGTCCACATCTCCGAGCTGGCCGAGCGCCACGTGGAGATCCCGGAGCAGGTCGTCCAGGTCAACGACGAGATCTTCGTCAAGGTCATCGACATCGACCTCGAGCGTCGCCGGATCTCGCTGTCCCTGAAGCAGGCCAACGAGTCCTTCGGTGCCGACCCGGCGTCGGTCGAGTTCGACCCGACCCTGTACGGCATGGCCGCGTCTTACGACGACCAGGGCAACTACATCTACCCCGAGGGCTTCGACCCCGAGACCAACGACTGGCTCGAGGGCTTCGACAAGCAGCGCGAGGCCTGGGAGACCCAGTACGCCGAGGCGCAGCAGCGCTTCGAGCAGCACCAGGCTCAGGTCATCAAGAGCCGCGAGGCCGACGAGGCCGCTGCCGCCGAGGGCGCTGCCGCCCCGGCCGCCGGTGGCGGCAACGCCGGTGCGGGCATCTCGGGTGGTTCGTACTCCTCGGAGTCGGACGAGACCTCCGGCGCCCTGGCGTCGGACGAGGCCCTGGCCGCGCTCCGCGAGAAGCTGGCCGGCGGCCAGAGCTGATCGCAGATCGCATCACACTCCGGTGTGAGCCGAGCTGAACTGAGTTGAACGGCGAGGCCCGTCCCCTTCGGGGGGCGGGCCTCGCTGCGTTGCCCCCTCGATGCCTCGATGCCTCGTTGCTCCACCGCGATGCCTCGTCCCGTCCCTCGATGTCTCGTCGCCTCCTCGGCACGGCGTGGTTCTGGGAGGCTGCGCCGTCTCTTGATCCATCGGGTTCCGGTGAATGCGGCCAACTGGGGAATGGCGGCGCCGCCTTGGACGTTCTTGGCAGAGAACGCGGCGAGGAGGAGTGGTGGCGGTGCTTGATCCACAGGGTTTGTACGAATGGGACGCCAAGGGCCTGGCGGTGGCCGACCTGGCGGTCGCTCAGGACTCGGCCGGGCTGGTCATGCTGTACCACTTCGAGGGGTACATCGACGCGGGGGAGACCGGCGAGCAGATCGTCGAGCGGCTCCTGGACACCCTGCCCCACCAGGTGGTCGCCCGCTTCGATGCGGACCGGCTGGTGGACTACCGGGCGCGCCGCCCGCTGCTGACCTTCCAGCGCGACCACTGGACCGAGTTCGAGGAGCCCCGGCTGGAGGTCCGGCTCGTCCAGGACGCCACCGGAGCCCCCTTCCTGCTGCTGTCCGGCCCCGAGCCGGACGTGGAGTGGGAGCGCTTCTCCGTCGCCGTCCGGCAGATAGTCGAGCGACTCGGCGTCCGGCTCTCGGTCAACTTCCACGGCATCCCCATGGGCGTTCCGCACACCCGGCCCGTGGGGATCACCCCGCACGGCAATCGGACCGACCTCATGCCGGGCCACCGCAGCCCCTTCGACGAGGCGCAGGTCCCGGGCAGCGCGGAGTCCCTGGTCGAGTTCCGGCTGGCGCAGGCCGGGCACGACGTGCTGGGCGTCGCCGCACACGTACCGCACTACGTCGCGCGTTCCCCGTACCCGGACGCCGCGCTGACCGTGCTGGAGGCGATCACCGCGGCGACCGGGCTGGTGCTGCCGGCCGTGGCGCACGCGCTGCGCACCGAGGCGCACCGCACGCAGACGGAGATCGACCGGCAGATCCGGGAGGGCGACGAGGAGCTGATCAGCCTGGTGCAGGGGCTGGAGCACCAGTACGACGCGGTCGCCGGAGCCGAGACCCGGGGCAACATGATCGCCGAGCCGGCGGAGCTTCCGTCGGCGGACGAGCTCGGGCGGGAGTTCGAGCGGTTCCTCGCGGAGCGCGAGGGCGAGGGCTGAGGTCCCGGCGCAGGAGCCCCGGGCGCCCCGGCGTCCCGGGGCGTCGTGTCCCTGAAGGGAACCCAGGGCCAAGGCTCGGGCCCGGGGGCCTAAGCTGCGGGTCATGCTGAAAGTAGGCCTGACGGGCGGAATCGGTGCCGGCAAGAGCGAGGTCTCGCGACTGCTGGCGGGGTACGGGGCGATCGTCGTCGACGCCGATCGGATCGCGCGCGAGGTCGTGGAGCCCGGTACGCCGGGGCTCGCGGCCGTCGTGGCGGCCTTCGGTGAATCGGTGCTGACCGCCGAGGGGACGCTGGACCGGCCGAAGCTGGGGTCCATCGTTTTCGCGGACCCGGCGAAGCTCCAGACGCTCAACGCGATCGTGCACCCGCTGGTCGGCGTCCGGTCCGCCGAGCTGGAAGCCGCCGCGGGGGCCGACGCGATCGTGGTGCACGACGTACCGCTGCTCGCGGAGAACGGCCTGGCCCCGCTCTACGACCTGGTCGTCGTGGTGGACGCGGCGCCGCAGACCCAGCTGGCGCGGCTGACGGCACTGCGCGGGATGGCCGAGGAAGAGGCGCGGTCCCGGATGGCCGCGCAGGCCACGCGGGAGCAGCGGCTCGCGGTGGCGACCCTCGTGATCGACAACGACGGGCCGCTGGAGGCGCTGGAGCCGCAGGTACGCAAGGTGTGGGAGGAGCTCACCGCGCGGGCGGCGGGCGGCGGCGCCTGACAACTGTCGCCTGCCGTGTGATCTCTGACTCCGACGTGTGACCTCTGACGGCCGACGGCCGACGTCTGACGTGTGCACGGAATAGCGGGTGGGGTGGGGGCGTTGAACGGGCCCGTAGAGGGAAGGATTCCGACCGTGTCCGAGACCACGCGCCCCACGCCGTCCAGCCCGGAAACACACGTCATCGACTACCGGGCCGCCGAGCAGCTGCTCGCCGCACGCGACCCGCGCGGCGCGGTCAAACTGTTGGACTCGGTCATAGCCGCCCACCCGGAGAACACGGCGGCCCGGCTGCTGCGGGCCCGGGCCTTCTTCGCGGCTGCTCAACTGCGCCCGGCGGAGCTGGAGTTCGAGCTCGTGCTGGAGCGGGAGCCGGACAACGCCTTCGCCCACTTCGCGCTGGCCCGCACCCATGAGCGCGCGGGAAGGCCCGAGCAGGCCCGCAAGCACTTCCGCCTGGCCGCCGCCCTCGACCCGCAGCCGGATTACCTGGCGGCGGCCCGCTTCGAGGACCAGGCCTGACGGGGTCTGATCCGACCGGCTCACCGGCTCACCGGCTCATTGGTTTCGCGGCGGGTCGTACGGCGGGATGTCAGGGCCCGGCTGGTAATGCGGCCCCTGGTGGATGTGGCGTAGGACCATGAACAGGTCCACGGCCACGATGACCGCCAGCACCCCGCAGGCGGCCGCCCACCCGGGACGGCCCGCCATCGAGAAGGCGGCCGTCCCGCCGACGGCCCAGATCATCCCCCAGACGCCCAGCCAGAACCGCAGCCGCAGCGGGCTGCGCGCGGTCACCGGCTCATTACCTGAACGCATGGGCATCGCCTCTCACGTCCATGGTCCCACTCAGGCCGTCCGACCGACGGCCGGGCCGCCGGCCGGTCGGATGGTGCGGAGTGCGGAGTGCGGAGTGCGGAGTGTGGAGTGCGGAGTGTGGAGTCCGGGGGCGGTGGGCTGCGGGCCTGCGGGTCGGGGGCTACAGGTTGAGCTTGTTCACGGCCGTCGTGGTCGTCTGCTTGAAGCCGGCGACCGGAGCCTGGGACAGGTCGCCCATCTGGCCCCACTTCACGACGGTCACGGTGGAGCCGTCGCGTCCGATTCCGAAGAGGTGCACGCCGGGCTCCGAGTCGGGCATCGAGGTGTGGACCCCGTAGACGTGCGCTCCCTCCTCGACGGGGAGTGTCCCGTAGTCCTGCCAGGAAGCCGTACCGCCCGGGGTCGTCCGCAGCCAGTCGGCGGCGCAGGCCGCGACCCTGCGCTCCAGGGTGCCGACGAGCTTGGCGGCCGCGGAGGGAGAGGCGGACCGTACGGAGATCTGCACGGCGCCGGTGTCGAACTCGGTGCCGAATTCGCGGTGCCAGCCGCCCGTCGCCGGAAGCGCGCCCTCCAGGCAGAACGGCGCGAACTCGGGCAGCCCCTTGGTGACCGCGCCGGCGTACCAGGGCGAGGTGGGATGCGGCGGAAGGTCGGTGCCGCTCAGGAAGCCGGGCGCGCTGGCGGCCGCGGCGGAGGTCGAGGTCGTGAGGACGAGGGCGGTGGCCGCCGCGACGAGGGCGGTGGCGAGGGTGGCGGCGGTGTCGGAGCGTCGGAACATGGTCGGTTCTCCCCGTTGCTTGCTGTGGTGTGCCTGACGAGCCTGTTCAGCCTGTTCCCGGGACGGTGCGGCGGGCCACGGACTGCGGCGAATCCGGGACACTGGAACGGCCGTATGCGCTGTCACCTGGGGGAACACCTCATGCATGGAACGCAGTCACGGAACGCGGGACGGGGGACGCCGTGAGCGAGGCCGAGAATTTCGCACGGCTGATGCGGGAACTGAAGGAACGTGCCGGGCTGAGTTACGGCACGCTGGCGCGTCGGCTGCACACGAGCACGTCGACGCTGCACCGGTACTGCAAGGGGGATGCGCTGCCGGCGGAGTTCGCGGCGGTGGACCGCTTCGCGCGGGCCTGTGGGGCGTCGCCGGGGGAGGCGGTGGACCTTCACCGGGCGTGGCTGCTGGCGGATGCGCGGCGGCGGGCGGGGGGTGAGCCGGTGCCGGTGCCGGTGCCGGTGCCGGCACCGGTGCCGACGGCGGCACCGGTGCCCGTGCCCCTGCCGATGTCGGTGTCGGACTCGGAGCCGGTCGTCGTCGTGGCGCAGGCGCAGACGCCGGAGGAGGCGCCGGCCGCTGCCGGGGTGCCGGCGCCGGGCTCGGGCCCGATGCCGAGCGGGCCCCGGTACCGGCGGCGTGCGGTCGTGGTCGCCGCCGCGGGGCTGACGGCGGGCGCGGTCGCCGTGGCGCTCCTGGCTGCGGCCGGCCCCGAGTCCCGTGCGCCGCGCGCCGGAGCGGGTGCCGGTGCGGGCTCGACGGCGCCCGCGGCACCGGGATCCGCACCGGTCCCTCCCCCGGTACCGGCGGTTACGGGTGCGCCGCAGCCGACGGCGCCGGACGGCGGATCCGGTCCGGGGCCCGTCCCGCCCTCCGCCTCACCGCCGGTCCCGGCCACGCCTTCCGCTCCGCATGCCACTGCGGTGGCGCCCCTGAAGGCGGCGGTACGGACGCACGTGTGGGCCGCCGGCTGCGATCACGCCTACCTGGCCGAGCGGGGCCCCGGCTCCGTGGCCCCGCCGCCCGTGGAGGCGGACGCGCCCGCCTGGGCGTCGGCCCAGCGCGCCGTGCACGCCGGAACCCAGATCGTGGAGGTCACCCTGCACGGCACGGGCGGGGGCGTCGTGGTCCTGGAGGACCTGGAGGTGCGCGTGGCCGCGCGCCGCACCCCGCCGGCCTGGAACGTCTACCAGATGTCGCAGGGCTGCGGCGGGGGGCTCACCCCGGCCGTGTTCGCCGTCAATCTGGACGCGCCGCGCCCGCTGGCCCGCCCCGTCGCCGGGAACGACGCCGGACGTACGCTGCCGGCCCCCGCGTTCCCGCTGCGCGTCTCGGCGGCCGAGCCGGTCGTCCTGCGGGTGGAGGCGGTCACCACGGGCTGCGACTGCGACTGGTTCCTCGACCTCCGCTGGACCGGCCCGTCCGGCTCCGGCACCCTCCGCGTCGACGACGGCGGCGGCCGGCCGCTGCGCACGAGCGCCGCCACCGGCCGACCTGTCTACGGGTACGCGCTGGAACTGGGCCGCTGGTCCCGCTGATCCGCAGGTCGGAGGCGTTGTCGGTGGCCCCGCCTAGACTCGTCGGCAGAGCGGACCGGCAGATCCGCAGGGACATCGACGCGGGAGGGGGAGACCATGACACGGCAGCCGCAACAGGCACCGCTGCAGCCGCAGCTGCAGGCACACGCACAGCCGCAGGCATCCGCGCTGTTGCGCCACGCCGCCGTCTTCCTGCCCGCCGCCGTGCCCCGCGAGGGGCGGGTCGCCTTCTGGGCACCCGACGGTGACGCCCTGCCCGACCGGGGTACGCCGGGGCAGCTCACCGTCGTCCGACCGCACGGCGACGGGGTCCGCAGCCGGACCGTGCCCGCCGTGAGCTTTTCCGTCGCCTCCGCCCTGCCCCTGCTCGCGCAGGCGCCCCGCAGCCCCGGCGCGCACGCCGCCACCCGCGCCTGGGGCACGGCCGCCGTGCAGGCGCTGACCCTGGCCGCCCGCGGGCGGCTGCTCCCCGGGCTCACCCCGGAGGGCGTCGACGCATGGCGCGCCGGGCCGCTCGACGCCGCCGACGTCGGCCATGTGCGCGCGGTCGCCGCCGCACTGCCGTACGAGGGGTATGCGACCCCCCTGGCCGGCCGCCGCCCGCTTCAGCTGCCCGAACCGGAGGCCCTGGTCCGCGCGTTCCTCGACGCCGTCGCCGACGGCCTGCCCCGTACGCCGGCCGGGGCCGTGGCCGCCGGGCGGCCGTTCGCCGCGCGGGAAGCGCAGCGGGTGCCCGGGATGCAGGAGTGGGCCGCGCAGGTCGCGGCCGGCTCCGACAGCGGGGTCGGGATATCGCTCCGCCTCGACCTCTCCTCCTTCCGCCTCTTCGACGAGGCGGAGGACGAAGACATCCGGCGGGCCGGGGCCGCCGTCGTCCAGGTGCACAGCCTGGCCGATCCGACCCTGGTCGCCGATGCCGGGCAGCTGTGGGCGGGTACGGCTGCGGCGGGGTTCGGCCCGCGCGCCAGGATCGACGCCGTGCTCGCGCTGCGCCGGGCCGCGCGGATCTGGCCGCCCCTGCTGCGCCTGCTGGACCAGCCCGTGCCCGACGCCCTCGCGCTGTCCGACCCGGAGCTCGAAGACCTGCTGGGGGTGGTCGCGAGCCGGCTGGCGGCCGCCGGGGTCCCGGTCCACTGGCCGCGCGAGCTCGCCCGTACGCTGTCCGCGACCGCCGTCGTACGGTCCACCGCGCCCGGTTCGGCTACCGACGGGACCGCCTTCTTCGACGCCGAGCACCTCTTCGCCTTCTCCTGGGAGCTGGCGCTGGGCGGCGACCGGCTGACTCCGGGGGAGATGGACGCGCTGGCGCAGGCCCACCGGCCCGTCGTGCGGCTGCGGGACCAATGGGTGCGGGTCGACCCGGAGTTGGTGCGCAAGGCGCGCAAACGGGAGCTGGGCGTGCTGGACCCGGTGGACGCGCTGGCCACCGCCCTGTCGGGGACGGCCGAGGTCGACGGCAGGCCCGTCGAGGTGGTGCCGGTGGGGGCACTGGCCGCCCTGCGGGAGCGGCTGACGGGGGAGCTGGCCCCGCTGCCGCAGCCGGCCGCACTCAAGGCCACCCTGCGCGACTACCAGGCCCGCGGGCTGGCCTGGCTGGACCTGATGACCTCCCTCGGCCTGGGCGGCTGCCTCGCCGACGACATGGGTTTGGGCAAGACCGTCACACTGATCGCGCTGCACCTGCACCGGGACCGGCCCGAGCCGACGCTCGTGGTGTGTCCCGCGTCCCTCCTGGGAAACTGGCAGCGGGAGATCGAGAAGTTCGCCCCCGGCACGCCCGTGCGCCGCTTCCACGGCGGCGGCCGCAGCATCGAGGACCTGACGTCCAGCGCGGGCGGCTTCGTCCTCACCACGTACGGGACGATGCGCGCCAGCGCCCCCCTCCTGGCCGAGCAGAGCTGGGGCATGGTCGTCGCCGACGAGGCGCAGCACGTCAAGAATCCGCATTCGGCGACCGCGAAGGCGCTGCGCACGGTTCCGGCGCCGGCCAGGGTGGCGCTGACCGGTACCCCGGTGGAGAACAACCTCTCCGAGCTGTGGGCGCTGCTCGACTGGACGACGCCGGGGCTGCTGGGTCCGCTCACCGCCTTCCGGGCCCGCCACGCGCGCCCGGTGGAGCACCAGCAGGAGGAGGACGGCGGCAACGACGCGGCGGTCGCCCGGCTGTCCGCGCTCGTACGGCCGTTCCTGCTGCGCCGCAAGAAGTCCGACCCCGGCATCGCGCCCGAACTGCCGCCGAAGACGGAGACCGACCACCCCGTCTCGCTCACCCGGGAGCAGGCCTCGCTCTACCAGGCCGCGGTGGACGAGGCGATGGCGGTGATCGAGGCGAGCGAGGGCATCGAAAGACGCGGCATGATCATGAAGCTGCTGGCCTCGCTGAAGCAGATCTGCAACCACCCGGCGCAGTACCTGAAGGAGGAGCGGCCCCGGATCGCGCACCGCTCGGGGAAGCTCGCCCTCCTGGACGAGCTGCTCGACACGATCCTGGCCGAGGGCGGCTCGGTGCTGGTCTTCACGCAGTACGTGACGATGGCCCGCCTGATCGAGGGCCACCTGTCGGCCAGGGGCATCTCCCACCAGCTGCTGCACGGTGGTACGCCCGTGCCGCGCCGCGAGGAGCTCGTCGACCGCTTCCAGGCGGGAGAGGTCCCGGTCTTCCTGCTGTCGCTGAAGGCGGCGGGCACCGGGCTGAACCTCACCCGGGCCGGCCACGTCGTCCACTTCGACCGCTGGTGGAACCCCGCCGTCGAGGAACAGGCCACCGACCGCGCCTACCGGATCGGCCAGACGCAGCCCGTGCAGGTCCACCGGATCATCGCCGAGGGCACCGTCGAGGACCGGATCGCCGAGATGCTGGAGGCGAAGCGGGCCCTGGCCGATGCCGTCCTCGGCTCCGGAGAGTCGGCTCTGACCGAGCTGACCGACCGTGAGCTGGCCGACCTCGTCTCGCTGCGGAGGCCTGCATGATCACCGCGCGGGACGACCGCCGCCGTACCTTCGAGACCGTGCCCGCCGGGGTCGCGGCGGTGAGCTGGTGGGGCCGGGCCTGGGTGTCGGCGCTGGAGGAGGTCTCCCACGACACGGCCCGCCTGGCCCGCGGCCGTACCTACGCCGAGCAGGGACACGTCGACGCGGTGACCGTCACCCCCGGCCGGATCGTGGCGTACGTCCGGGGCAGCCGGCCCCGCCCGTACCGCACCGAGCTGACCCTGCCCGCCTTCGCGGACGCGGAGTGGAGCGAACTCCTCGAAGCGGTCGCGGCCGACCCCGCGGCGCTCGCCGCCCTGCTGGAGCGGGAGGTTCCGCAGTCGCTCGCGCAGAACGTCCTGCCCGGCGCGGGCGAGCTCGTCCCGCACTGTTCCTGCCCGGACTTCGGGCGTCCGCCGTGCAAGCACGCGGCGGCCCTCTGCTACCGGGCGGCCCGCCTCCTCGACGAGGACCCCTTCGTCCTGCTGCTCCTGCGCGGCCGGGGGGAGCGGGAACTCCTCGACGATCTCACCCGCCGCAATGCCGCCCACGCCGCGCGCGAACAGCCCGACGCGGCGCCGGACTTCCCCGGGGTCCCGGCCCGGGCGGCGCTCGCCCGCGCCGTCCTGCCGCTGCTGCCGGCGCCGCTCCCCGCGCCCGCCGCCGCGGGTCTGCCGCCCGCCTACCCGGCCGGCCCGGCCGCCCCGGACCCGCTCGCCCTCGACCAGCTCGCCTCCGATGCGGCCGCCCGCGCCCTCGCCCTCCTCACCACCGGCGAGGACCCGATCGCCGGACTCACCCTCTGGCAGGACGCCGTGCGGCTGGCGTCCGCGCACCCCACGGCAGGCCTGACGGGCACGGCCCGCACCCTCTACCGGGACCTGGCCCGCGCCACCGGCCGCACCACCACCGACCTCGCCCGGGCCGCCGCGGCCTGGCGCCAGGGCGGCCGCCCCGCCCTGGCCGCTCTCGAAGAGCCCTGGGACCCCCCGGCCGGCCCCTTCGACCGGGCCCGCCCCGCGCTCCTCGCCGCCGCCCAGGGTTCCTTCCGCCCCGAGCGCAACCGCCTCACGTCCCACACCCGCCAGCTCCGGCTCGGCCGTGACGCCCTCTGGTACGCCTATGAATCCCGCCCGGACGACGAGGACTGGTGGCCCACGGGCCACCCCTCCCCCGATCCGGTCACGGCTCTGCTGGGCTGAGCCCGGCCGCCCAGCGGGTCAATGTGGTGAAGTCTCGGTCGCGCAGGCCGTGGCGCGGATGGATGCGCAGGAGGAGGGCCGGGGCCGGGTGGTGCGCGGCGACCCAGGCGCGGTCGCGGGGGGTGATCATGTCGTCGACCCAGGCGAAGGGACGGCCGTCCGCCCAGCGGTGGAGGTGGCGGGTCTTCCACGAAAGGCCCTCGGGGTCTTCGGCGAAGAGATCGGGCCATTCGACGACGGACAGGTCACCCGGCAGTCCGATGTGCGGGGCGATCAGCGTATTGGCCTGGTGCGTCCAGGCGGTGGCCCAGGCGAGTTCGAAGGGCAGGGCCAGCAGCCGGGCGCCGTGGGCCGGGTGGAGGCGGACCCGTGCGCCGCGCCGGGCGCTGCGCGACTCCGGATCGCGGTAGGAGAGCCAGACGTCCGGTCGCATCCGGTGGCTCCGGTACCCGCGCAGAGCGGCGAACGGGGACCGGAAGGGATTGAGGGGGCCGTCCACGTCGAGGAGGAGCAGCGGGCGTTCAGTCATGAAGTGGCAGTACCCCGTACACGATTGAGTGAAATGCCTACCGCCTCTATAACCCGAATGGGTTTACGGCGTTATTCCGGTGCGGGTGCAGCGCCCGCGAAATCCCCGGAAGGCAGGGAACTGATGCGTCACAGTCGTCGGAATGGCTTGATTGCGGCGGTGGTTGCGGGTGGTGGACTGGCGGTCGCGGGCGTGAGCGGCCTCGCCCACGCCGACGCGGACGCGGGTGGCCGGGCCGAGCGCTCGCCGGGGCTGCTGTCCGGCAATCTGGTGCAGCTGCCCGTGAACGTCCCGGTGAACGCGTGCGGGAACACCGTGAGCGTGATCGGTGTGCTCAACCCCGCCGCCGGCAACCGCTGTGTCAACGACGCGCCGGGGGGCGGCGGCGGACATGCCGGACAGAAGGCCTCGGATTCGTCGACGCCGGGAGCCCGAAGCGGCGGAGGGGCCGTGGCCGACGGACGCGTACAGGGCTCGCCCGGGGTGCTGTCCGGCAACGGGCTGCAGCTTCCGGTCGACCTTCCGCTGAACATCAGCGGCAATGCCGTGAACGTCGTCGGCGTCGGGAACTCCTCCCACGGCAACACGTCCGTCAACGGTGAGGTACCCAGTGGTCCCAAGCCGGTCAGGCCGCCCGTCGTCGAGCCGCCCGTTGTGGAGCCGCCCGTCGTAGAGCAGCCCGTGGCTCCGCAGGCGCCGTCGTCCCCGCCCCGGCACACCGAGGCCCTCGCCCCCACCGAGGCCCTCGCCGACACCGGGGCCGACGGCCTCGGCTACCTGCTGCCCGGCGGCGGAGCGCTGCTGCTCGGCGGGGCTCTCCTCTACCGCCGCTTCCGCCTCAACTAGGCCCGCCCGAAGGCGTCGTACGCCATCCGTCCAGGATGGCGTCGATGCGCGCGGCCAGCCGCGCGCGGGCCGCGAACCGGGGGACGCCCGCCATCAGCAGGGCGTCGTACTCGGTGTCGGTGTGCCGCACCGCCGCCCGTACCGCGACGGAGACCGCCTGTGCGTCGAGGGCCCGGCCGGCCGCGGTGCGGCCCACCCGGCCGCTGCCGCGCACCGAGGCGTGGGTGGCGATCGCCACGGCCCGGTCGGCCGGACACCCGGGGAACAGCCGTACTATCTCGGCGGCGAAGGCCGCCGTGAACCGGGTGTCCTCGACCGCGCGCCGCAGCCGGTCGCGCTCGCGTCGGCGGGCCCGCGCCTCGGAGTCCGCCAGACAGGCGCGCTCCGCACGGGCCAGGGCGGCGTCCTCGACGAGGAGCCCCAGGCGTTCGTAGCGACGACGGCGCCGGTGGAAGCGGACGACGACCGCGGAGAGAGAACTGGCCTCGCGGGCACGGCGGGTGAGCGCGGCGTCCCCGCGCGGGAGATAGACCAGATGTCCGAGATCCGCGCAGTCCAGACAGCGTGGCACACCGGACTCGCGCACAAGGTGCCGGAGCGGGCCCTGTCGGCACTCCGCGCAGTGGATCTGCTTCAGAGACTCGAACACCACCAGGCTCATACAGGTGTGATACCGCCTGAGCGGCCTCATATCACCTGGTCGGAAGGGGAGGTTGATGTTTCATCGACTCTTCCTGGATGTCCCACCAGCCTTCTACGGTGGGCGGGGGACCGGGAGCCGGTCCACCGAGGAGGGCACATGGGTGTACGGCAGGCGACGACGGCGCGACCCGGCGGCGGGGCGTGCTTCGTCATGGTTCCGTCCGGCCGGGAGATAGTCATCCCGCCGGGCGGCTGTACCGGCTGGCATTTCCACCGGGTCCGGCTGGAGGCCGTGGTCCTGGCGGGGACCCTCACCCGGGTCCTGCACGACCGCACCGTCGAAGTGCACACGGCGGGCACCTCCTTCGTGGAACCCGCGGGCATCCGGCACATCCACCTGGGCCACAACCTCGGTACCGAGCCGGTCGTGCTGCACGTGACCCCCGAACTCCCCGAGGGAACCCCCTTCTCCATACCGACCCCCGCCCCGCCGGGTGTCACCCCGGAGATCTGCGGGGAGCACCTCCACTGAACCCCGCCCGGACGGCCGGCCCTGCTCACACCAGTCGGCGTATCTCCCCGCGGACCCGGTAGAAGCCCCCCGAAGCGGCATGCAGCCCGTCGACCACGTACCGGGCACCCGCCTCCCGGATCCCACGCGGGAACTGCACGTTCCACGACGGTTCGTAGCCCCCCGACACCACCTGTACCCGCATCCGGCCGCCCTGCTGGACGCACTCCACCACCACACCGCCGGCCGGAGCCGCGGCCATCGAGACCGTCGCCACCGCCGAGGCCGACGCGGCCGGGGTGAACACCGGCAGCGCCGCCGCCGACTTCACGTCCACCGGTGCCGGGACCGAGCCCTGCTGGGCCGCCGCGATCGCCTGCTCGCTCGCATCCACGCAGACCAGCGAACCGTCGGTGGTGACCAGGTACAGCCGCTCGTCCAGATACTGCATGGACAGCGCCGATCCGCCGCCGGTCCCCAGCTTCCACAGCCGCCGCCCGTCGGCGTCGAAGCAGTAGACCGAGGAGGAGGAGTCTGCGGCGAAGACGTGCCGCCCGTCGGGCGAGGTGGCACACGAATACACCGCCGCGTCGCAGGCGTAGGAGACCTCTATGGCCCCGGTGGCCTTCGACAGCCGCTGCACGGTGTTGCGGACCGTGCCCGCATACACCGCGTGGTCCTCCTGCCAGCCGAACAGCACCCCGCCGGGTGTCCGCGTGTGCCACAACTGCCCGGTGCCGTCGGCGGCGTAGGCCGTCACACCGCCGCTGTGCCCGTGGTAAACGGCACGCTCGTCCGCCCGGACCATCCAGGCGCCCGTTCCGCCGGACTTGCGCGACCACTGGTGCTCGTCCTCGTGGTCGATGACCGTCAGGCCGCCACCGGCGTCGGAGACGTTCAGCACACCCTCGTGGATGTCGAGCCAGTAGATGTCCACATCCGCCGCGATCGCGTAGGCCCCGAAGGGAACCTTCGACGACAGGTCGTACACCGTGCCGTCGTCACAGCCCGCGTATATCCAGAACTCGTCCGCGACCAGGCACTTCACCCCGTCCGGCAGAGAATACCGGGCCAGCACCTCACCGCCGTGGCTCAGCGTGTGGACATCACCGGCCTGGTTGCCGACCCAGCAGCGGTCCTCGTCCACATGGATTCCGAAGGCCGAGGATCCGGTACGGAAACGCCACAGCACCGGAGCCACCGCGCGGGCCGTCGACGGCGCCGAGGTCACCTGACGGCGGGTCACCGAGCGGGCGGCGCGCTGCCCCTGCACGGCCGGGGCGTACCCCTTGCGGCCCTTCTCCCCGATCTTCTTCGCGGCGGCCGCCCGGGCCTTCTCTGCGGTGGGGAACGAGGAAGCCGTCAGCTGGCCGTCCGCGCCGATGCGCCCGTACCGCACGGAGACGGCCGTGCCGTCCACGGTCACCTCGTAGAACTTGTGCGCCCCGCCGTCATCCTGCGAAAGCTCCAGGTACGTCGTCTCCCGAGCCATGACAAACCCCTCCCCAAGGCAGGGCCGCCGACGCCCGTTCCGCCGGTGATCCCTCGTGAAAAACGTTAGGGCCCACCACTGACAATGGGCCGGTGCAGTGGGAAGCGATCACATGGCAGCGGATGGCCGAGCGGCTCGCCGGTCACCTCGACGACCCCGCCAACGCCCCCGGGCCGGGTGGTTGGCAACGCGTCGGCGTGGACGGAGCGCCCGCCGCCGGCACCGGCGTGCTCGCCGGGCAGCTCGCCGAAGCGCTGAGGCTGCGCGGGCGCTCGGTCCTGGTGGTGCCTACCGACGGCTTTCTGCGGCCGGCCTCGCTCCGCTTCGAGTTCGGCCGCCAGGACGTGGACGCGTACCTGGGCGGCTGGTACGACACGGCCGCGCTCTGGCGGGAGGTGTTCGGCCCGACGGAGCCCGGTGGCAGCGGGCGGGTGCTGCCGGACCTCTGGGACCCGGTGACCGACCGGGCGACCCGCAGCCCGTACGTCGAACTCCCGCCCGGCGGTGTGCTGCTCGTGCACGGGCCGTTGCTGCTGGGGCACTGGTTTCCCTTCGACCTGAGCGTCCACATCCGGCTGTCGGAGGGGGCGTTGTCCCGCCGGACGGAGGAGTCCGCGCGGTGGACCGTGCCGGCGTTCGCGCGCTACGAGGCCGATGTGGATCCGGTTGCGGCCGCCGATGTGGTGGTGCGGGCCGACGATCCACGGCATCCCGCCTGGACGGGTGTGCGGGGGAGGTGACGGGCGGCTGAAGCTGCGGGGAGCTGGTCGCGGCCCTGCCGTTGCCGCGGGTGCCGGCCGGCCCCGCGCCTCAAGCGCCGGCGAGGCTGAAGGATGGGGCTCGGCCCCGGGGCCCGCGCCTCAATCGCCGGCGGGGCTGGGTTGGGTCGGGGGCTGGATCGGCCCGCGCGGCTCAAGGATCGGGGCTCGGCCCCGGACCCCGCGCCTCAAACGCCGGCGGGGCTGGGTGTGGCGCCGACGGGGCTGGACGTGCAGCCGGCGGGGCTGGATCGGCCCGCGCGGGCTCGGCGGGTTAGGGGCGGCCGCCCGGGCGGGTCAGGGCCTGGGCTGCGGCTCGGCAGCCTGTGCGGGTGGCTTCCGTCGGGGTCGCGCCGTCCAGGCGGGCCGCGAGGAAGGCGCCGGTGAAGGCGTCGCCGGCGCCCGTGGAGTCCACCGCTTCGACCGGCTCCGCGTCGACCTCGGCGGTGATCCGCCCCCGTTCGGCGACCAGCGCACCGCCCGCCCCCAGGGTCACCACCACCAGCGGAAAACGCCGGCTCAGCTCCGCAGCCGCCCGGGCCACCGCCGCCGGCTCCGGCAGTCCTGCCAGCAGCCGGGCCTCGTCCTCGTTGGGCAGCAGGACGCAGGCCCCCGCCACGGCGTCGAGAAAGCGCTGCGGGCCCAGCGTCACCAGGAACCCGGCCGAGGCGGGGTCCACGCTCACCGGCACGCCCCGTGTCCGGGCCGCCCGCAGCGCGACCAGAGCCAGCTCCCGGCTGCAGTCCGCGAAGAACAGATAGCCCGACAGGTGGAGATGGGCCGCCCCGTCCAGCAGGGACGGAGCCCAGTCGGCGGGGCACAGCCGCAGCGACGCTCCGCTGTCCGTCAGGAAGGTACGTTCGGCGTCCTTGCCGACCAGCGCGACCACCGTCCCCGTCGGCTCCTCCCGGTCGATCACCAGTCGCGGCCGCACCCCCGCGTCCACCAGCGCCCGTTCGTGCCACCGCGCCGATTCGGAGCCCACCCGCGCCAGGAGGCGTACCTCCGCGGTGCCCGTGCGGGCCGCCCAGCACGCCGCATTGGCCCCGGCGCCGCCCGGCAGGGTCCGGATGCGGGCGGCGGTGTCCGTGGCCGGAGCGAGGGGCTCCGGGTGTATCGCCACCACGTCCGTCACCACGTCCCCGACGACGAGCAGCGCCCCCGCCGCGGTCATGCGCGCGCCGCCCAGGCCCCCGCGATGCGGGCTCCGAGACGCACGTTGCCGCGTACCGCCGCCAGGTTCGCCTCCAGCGAGGCCCCGCCCGTCGCCTGTACCAGGAACCCCAGCAGGAACGGCGTCACCGCCTGCCCCGTGATACCCCGCTCGCGGCATGCGTCGAGCGCCTCGGCCAGCACCCTGTCGTGCAGGTCCGGATCCAGCTGCTGCCCCGGCGCGACCGGATTGGCCACCAGCAGCGCCGAGTCCGGGCCGCCCAGCGCGTCCTGAGCGGCCATCACCGCCGCCACCTCCTCGGGGCGGTGCACGGTCCAGTCCACCGGCTCACCGGAATCGGCCAGGTAGAACCCGGGGAATCGCCCGGTTCCGTATCCGAGCACCCCCACCCCCAGCGTCTCCAGCCGCTGCAGCGTGGCCGGCACGTCCAGGATCGACTTCACCCCCGCGCACACCACGGTGATCCGCGTCCGCGCCAGCAGCGAGAGGTCCGCCGACTCGTCCTGCGTCTGCGCCCACTCCCGGTGTACGCCGCCCAGCCCGCCCGTGGCGAAGACGCGCAGGCCCGCCCGGGCGGCCAGGAAGGCCGTCGCGGACACCGTCGTCGCCCCGGTGGCCCCCGTCGCCAGCGCGGGCGCCAGATCCCGGTGGCCGAGCTTGCGCACGCCGTCGCCGCCCGCGATCCGCTCCAGCTGCGCCTTGTCCAGGCCCGCGTACGCCACCCCGTCCACGACCGCGATCGTCGCCGGAACCGCACCCTCGGCGCGGACCAGATCCTCCAGCTCCAGGCCCACCTCCAGATTGCGGGGGCGGGGCAGGCCGTGCGTGATGATCGTCGACTCCAGGGCCACCACGGGCCTGCCCCGGGCGAGTGCCGTGCGTACCTCGTCCGACAGGACCGGGACCTCAGATGGTGTGTGCTGTGACATGTCCCCATCCATGGCACGGGATGGACGGCCCCAAACTCACTCCCGCCGCACCCGCCCCAACCTGTCCGAGTAGCGTCCCTTCATGGACGCGCGGAGTTTCAGACGAGCCGGCCGAGCGCTACGACCTCGTGTACGCCGACTGGGACGCGAGCATCGCCCGTCAGGGCCGGGCCCTGGACGCTCTGCTCACCGTCGCACTGGGTCCGGGACCCCACGCGGTGCTCGACAGCGCCTGCGGCATCGGCACCCAGGCGCTGGGCCTCGCCCTGCTCGGCCACCGGGTCACCGGGAGCGACCTCAGTCCCGTCTGCGCAACCCGCGCCGCGCGCGAGGCCGCCGGCCGGGGGCTCGCCCTGCCCGCCGTCGCCGCCGACATGAGGGCCCTGGCGTTCGCGGACGCCTCCTTCGACGCCGTGGTCTGCGCCGACAACGCCCTTCCGCACCTGCTGACCGCCCGGGACGTGGGCGCCGCGCTGGCCGAAACCCTGCGGGTCCTGCGCCCCGGCGGTCTGCTGCTGCTCTCCACCCGTGCGTACGGGGAGCTGCGCCGGGTGCGGCCGCAGAGCGAGGCCCCGCACGTCCGGACGGGGCCCGAGGGCCGGACCGTCACCTTCCAGCTGTGGCACTGGCACCCCGACGGGGAGCGGTACGACCTGGAGCTCTTTCAGCTCCTGCCGAGCGGCGACACCTGGACCACGCGGACGTCGACCGCGACGTACTGGGCGCTGCCGGAGGAGGAGACGGCGCAGTACGCCCGGCAGGCCGGCTTCGCCGACCCGCTGTGGCACGCGCCGGCCGACACCGGATTCCACCAGCCGCTGCTCGCCGCCCGGCGCCCGGCGCCCGGCCCGGTCAGGGCGCCGGGCGGGTGGACAGGGTGACTCGTCCGCCGGGCCGTTCCTGGACGCTGTGGTCACCGCGGCGCGCGGGCGGGCCGCACTAGGCTGGCGCGCCATGAGCACCAGCGATCACTCCGTCGTCCCCGCCGCCGTCCCCGCCGCCCCCGCCGCCTCCACCCCCGCCTCCACCCCCGCCTCCTTCTCCGTCTCCGTCGCGGACGTCGAACTGGAGGCCGAGCACCTCGACCCCGAGCAGGTCGTCTCCGGCGATCCCGTCGTGACGGGCAAGGTGCTCTGGGAGTCGGCGGACGGCAGGCAGGTGCGCGGGATCTGGCAGATCACCCCCGGCGTGGTCACCGACACCGAGGCCGACGAGCTGTTCGTGGTGGTCAGCGGCCGCGCCACCGTCGAGGTCGAGGGCGGCGCGAGCCTGGAGCTGGGGCCCGGCTCGGCGTGCGTGCTCCGGGAAGGCGACAGGACGACCTGGACCGTGCACGAGACGCTGCGCAAGGCCTACCACATCAGTTACTGACGCCCTTCGCGGCAGGCGCGGTGACAGGGGCGGCGGCCACGGCGGGCGCGGGATGGCGGCGCGCCGTGAACAGAGCCAGCGCCGCCATCGGCAGCAGCAGCGCGGCGCCGACGGCGTTCAGCCAGCCGTAGCCCGCCTGAGCCATGATCAGGCCGGCGGCCGCGCCGCCCACACCCGCGGCCGTGTTCATCGTGAGGTCGCTCAGGCCCTGTACGGCGGCCCTCGCGGGTTGCGGCACCGAGTCGGTCAGCAGCGCCGAGCCGGAGACCATCCCGGCGGACCAGCCGAGGCCGAGCAGGAAGAGGCCGAGCGCGCTCTGCCCGTGGCTGGGCCCGGCCGTCCCCGCGAGCAGCGCGGCGACCGACAGGAGTCCGGCGGCCAGGCCGATCACGGACAGCCGTCCGAGCCGGTCGGCGAGCCACCCCATCACGGGCGAGAAGGCGAACATGCCCGCGATGTGACCGCTGATCACCAGCCCGATGAGCTCCAGGCCGGCCCCGTGGTGATCCAGGTCCATCGGGGTCATGACCATGATCGAGACCATGGTGGTGTGGGACACGGCGACGGTGACCAGGGCCAGCCGAGCCCGCGGCGAGGACTTGACGGCGGCGAATCCGGCGCGCAGCGAGCGGCCCTCGCGCGTCTGCTCCTCGGGCGCGGCGAGCGAGCGGGCCGTCAGCAGTGGGTCCGGGCGCAGGAGTACGCCGATCAGCGTGCCGGTGAGCAGGAAGACGACGGCGGCCCACACGAAGGGGCCCGCCGTCTCGGGTATCGCGGTCCCGGCGAAGCTGCGGCTGGCCGGGGCGGACAGGTTGGGGCCGAGCACCGCGCCGATGGTGGACGCCCACACGACGACGGAGATCGCCCTGGCCCGGCGGTCCGGGGCCGCGAGGTCCGCGGCGGCGAACCTGGCCTGCAGGTTGGCGGAGGAGGCGGCGCCGAACGCGGCCATGCCGAGCAGCAGCAGCGGGAAGTTCCCGATCGTGGCCGCGAGCACGACGAGGCCCGCTCCGGCGGCGCCGATCGCGTACGCCAGGACCAGCCCGGGGCGGCGGCCGCGCGCGGTCATCAGGGCGGCGAGCGGCAGCGAGACCACGGCGGTGCCGATCACCGAGGCGGTGGAGGCGAGGCCGGACATCGCCTCGGTGCCACTGACCTCGGTGGCGAGCACGGGGGCCAGCGCGATGCTGATGGGCACGCCGAGGCCGCCGAGGACCTGGCCGGCGATGAGGACCCAGGAGGTGCGCCGCTGCAGCCGGGCCACATCCGGAAGGCCGAGCGGCGGAGCCGGCCGGTCGGTGCCGGGCGAGGCGGTCACGCCGTACCCCGCTTGCGCGAGGGGGTGACGCGGGGCGCGTTGGACGCGGTGGGGCCGGGTGCGGCAGCAGTAGTCACCGCCGCAGTGTGCCACCCCTTACTGCCCGGCGGAAGGTGACTTAGCGCCCGGTGGAGGGTGACGGTGTCCCCGGTCCGGGCCGCAGGTCAGGGTGCCGTTCAGAACTGCGGCACCGGCCCCTTCAGACCATGGCACCGGACGTTCAGAACAGCGGCTGCGGAAGCACGCCCTCCAGCGCGAGCAGCAGCCGTTTCGTCTCCACGCCGCCGCCGAATCCCCCGATGCCCCCGTCGTTCTCCACGACCCGGTGGCAGGCCACCACCAACGGCAGCGGGTTCGAGCCCATGGCGTTGCCCACGGCCTGGGCGGCGCCGGGCTGTCCGGCCCGGGCGGCCAGCTCCCCATAGCCGACGACCGAGCCGTAGGGCACGGAACGGTCGAGCTCCTGGAGCACCTGGCGGTTGAAACCGGAGCTGAGGCGCCAGTCCAGCGGCAGCTCGAAGCGCCGCAGCGAACCGGCGAAGTAGGCGGCGAGCTGCCGTATCGGCTCGGCGAGCAGCATCTCCTCGCCCGGCGCGGGACGGCGGGCGTCGGCGCCGAGCCGGGAGACGAGCGGGCCGATCATCCGGTCGACCCGGTCCGGCTCGGCATGGAACTCGACCCGGACCAGACCGTCCGGGGTCGCGGCCAGGAGCAGGGGGCCGATGTCGCTGGCGACGACCGTCCATTCGAGGTGCGGCCCGCGGGGCCGCTCGGTGCTGTCCACGCCTCCACCGTACGGCTCCCCCCTGACAACGCCGCAGCCGATCACGCGGATCACGCCGATCACGCCGACGGCACGGACGCTGCCGACCGCACCGAACGCACCGACCGCACCGACCGCACCGACCGCACCGACGACCGACGGCGCGCCCGCAGCCGGCTCAGAACCCGCCGACCGCCTCCCGGACCACGTCCGGGGCGTTGGTGATGATCCCGTCCACCCCCATGGCCTGCACCTTCCGGGCGGTCGCCGCGTCGTCCACGATCCAGGTGTCCACCTCCATGGCCCTGCCGTGGGCGCCGCGCAGGCCGTGCACCGCCGCGACCCAGTCGGCCGAGATCGTGGTGTGCCACGGGTTGATCCGGTCGGTGAACTCCGCGTACCGCGGCAGTTCCGCCACGGGCGGGGTACCCAGGAAGGCCGTCACCAGGTCAGGGCGCAGCTTGTGCACGATGCGCACGCAGTCGGCGCTGAAGCTCTGCACCACCAGGCGCTGCGATACGCGGCGCTCGTCGAGCCAGCCCGCCTCGCCCAGCACCCTCAGGGTCTGCTCCTCGATCCCGGGGTAGAGCTCCGGCTTCTTGATCTCCAACAGCAGCCGCTGATGGTTGCGCCTTACCCGGTCGAGGTACTCCCGCAGGGTCGGCACGGAGGCGCCCGCGTACTCCTCGGCGAACCAGCGGCCCGCGTCCAGCCGGGCGATCTCGGCCGCCGTGAAGTCCTGCACCTTCCAGGGCTTGCGGTCGGGGAAGAGCTGCTCGACGTCGGTGGTCCGGGCCAGGGTGTCGTCGTGGATCACCACCAGCTCGCCGTCCTTGGTGCGCTGCACGTCGTTCTCGACCCAGTCGAAGCCCAGCTGCATCGCCAGGTCCACGGCCTCGAGGGTGTTCTCCGGGGCGTACGCCGAAGCCCCCCGGTGGGCGTACACGACGGGGCCCCCCAGCGCCGCCGATCCGTTGGCGGATCCCGGGCCGGTGGCGGCGTACGAGGCCGTTCCGCCCAGCAGGGTGAGTGTGAGGCCCAGGAATGCGGCGGCGGCCGCGGCGGCGGGTCGGACGTACATGTGCGTTCTCCTCGGGTCGTGAGCCCTGTGCCTGCGTCAGACGGATCCGGAGCGGCAGACGTTGTGGCGATGCACTTCACGGCGATCATGGGGTTGAAGATCACCGAGCCGCCACCGAACTACGACAAACGGACCAGAACGAATGACAGCGGTCCGGGCCGGGCGGAAACCCCCTGAGCGCTCCGGGGAGCCGCGCGGTGCGTGAGTGTCAGTGGGGGGTCGTACGGTGGACTCATGCGGCCCGTATCGAAGATCGAACGCACGGTGGCGCCTTTCGAGGTCGTCAGCTCCTACCAGCCCAGCGGCGACCAGCCGACGGCCATCGCCGAGCTGGAGAAGCGCATCCGCGCAGGTGAGAAGGATGTCGTCCTGCTGGGTGCGACCGGCACCGGCAAGTCGGCGACCACCGCCTGGATGATCGAGAAGCTTCAGCGCCCCACCCTGGTCATGGCGCCGAACAAGACCCTCGCCGCCCAGCTGGCGAACGAGTTCCGCGAGCTCCTGCCGAACAACGCCGTCGAGTACTTCGTCTCGTACTACGACTACTACCAGCCCGAGGCCTACGTTCCGCAGTCGGACACGTACATCGAGAAGGACTCCTCGATCAACGAGGAGGTGGAGCGGCTGCGCCACTCCGCGACGAACTCGCTGCTGACCCGGCGGGACGTGATCGTCGTCGCCTCCGTGTCCTGCATCTACGGCCTCGGTACCCCGCAGGAGTACGTCGACCGGATGGTCTCCCTCAAGGTGGGCGAGGAGACCGACCGGGACCAGCTGCTGCGCCGCTTCGTGGACATCCAGTACACCCGCAACGACGTGGCGTTCACCCGCGGCACCTTCCGCGTGCGCGGCGACACCATCGAGATCTTCCCGGTGTACGAGGAACTGGCCGTCCGCATCGAGATGTTCGGCGACGAGATCGAGGCCCTCTCCACCCTTCACCCGCTGACCGGCGAGGTCATCAGCGAGGACCGCGAGCTGTACGTCTTCCCCGCCAGCCACTATGTCGCCGGCCCCGAGCGCATGGAGAAGGCGATCGCCGGCATCGAGGCCGAGCTGACCGAGCGCCTCGCCGAGCTGGAGAAGCAGGGCAAGATGCTGGAGGCGCAGCGCCTGCGGATGCGCACCACGTACGACCTGGAGATGATGCGGCAGATCGGATCCTGCTCCGGCATCGAGAACTACTCGCTGCACATGGACGACCGCGAGCGGGGCTCCGCGCCCAACACCCTCATCGACTACTTCCCGGAGGACTTCCTCCTGGTCATCGACGAGTCGCACGTCACCGTGCCGCAGATCGGCGCCATGTACGAGGGCGACGCCTCCCGCAAGCGGACCCTCGTCGACCACGGCTTCCGGCTGCCGTCGGCCCTCGACAACCGGCCGCTGAAGTGGGAGGAGTTCCAGGAGCGCATCGGCCAGACGGTCTACCTGTCGGCGACCCCCGGAAAGTACGAGCTCTCGCGCGGCGACGGCTTCGTCGAGCAGATCATCCGCCCCACCGGTCTCATCGACCCCGAGGTCGTGGTCAAGCCCACCGAGGGGCAGATCGACGACCTGGTCCACGAGATCCGGCAGCGGGTGGAGAAGGACGAGCGGGTCCTGGTCACCACCCTCACCAAGAAGATGGCCGAGGACCTCACGGACTACTTCCTGGAGCTCGGCATCCAGGTCCGCTACCTGCACAGCGACGTGGACACCCTGCGCCGCATCGAGCTGCTGCGCGAGCTGCGGTCCGGCGAGTACGACGTCCTGGTCGGCATCAACCTGCTGCGCGAGGGCCTCGACCTGCCCGAGGTGTCCCTGGTGGCGATCCTCGACGCCGACAAGCAGGGCTTCCTGCGCTCCGGGACCTCGCTCATCCAGACCATCGGCCGCGCGGCGCGCAACGTCTCGGGCCAGGTGCACATGTACGCCGACAGCATCACGCCGGCGATGGCCCAGGCGATCGACGAGACCAACCGGCGCCGGGAGAAGCAGGTCGCCTACAACACCGCGAACGGGATCGACCCGCAGCCGCTGCGCAAGAAGATCAACGACATCGTGGCCACCATCGCCCGCGAGGAGCTGGACACCGAGCAGCTCCTCGGCACCGGCTACCGGCAGACGAAGGACGGCAAGGCCGTCAAGGCGCCGGTGCCCGTGCTGGGGGCCAAGGCGGTCGGGGCCAAGGCGGCCAAGGGTGCGAAGGGCGCCAAGGCGGCCGAGGTGCTCACCGACCGGCCCGCCGCCGAACTGGCCGCGCTCATCGAGCAGATGACCGAGCGTATGCGCGGGGCGGCCGCGGAGCTCCAGTTCGAGGTCGCGGCCCGGATCCGGGACGAGGTGGGCGAGCTGAAGAAGGAGTTGCGGCAGATGAAGGAAGCGGGCCTCGCCTGACTCGAAGCCTGTCAGTAGGGTTGGGTCACAGCGCCGCAGGTACACGCTGCGCGCCCGTTAATGGGGCGGGCCATGGAGAGGGGACAGCTCGTGACGGTCAACATGACCAAGGGTCAGGCCATCAGTCTGCAGAAGGCGGACGGGGGGACGCTGACCGCGGTCCGGATGGGCCTCGGCTGGCAGGCGGCGAAGCGCCGCGGACTGTTCGGCTCCCGGACGCGGGAGATCGACCTCGACGCGTCGGCGGTGCTCTTCGCCGACAAGCAGCCCGTGGACGTCGTCTTCTTCCGGCACCTGCAGAGCGACGACGGCTCGGTGCGCCACACCGGTGACAACCTCGTCGGCGGCGTCGGCCAGGGCGGGGACGACGAGGCGATCCTCGTCGACCTTCAGCGCGTGCCGGTGCACATCGACCAGATCGTCTTCACGGTGAACTCCTTCACCGGCCAGACGTTCCAGGAGGTGCAGAACGCGTTCTGCCGCATCGTCGACGAGACCAACGGCCAGGAGCTGGCCCGCTACACCCTCGACGGCGGTGGTCAGTACACCGCGCAGATCATGGCGAAGGTGTCCCGCGCGGGCGCCGGCTGGCAGATGACGGCCCTCGGGAACCCGGCCAACGGCCGCACCTTCCAGGACCTCATGCCGGCGATCCTGCCGCACCTGTAGCAGTACCGGAAAAGAAGAGAAGAAGGCACGGGGAGGGGCTGCACGATGACGGCCGAACTGGTCCGGGGGCAGAACCACCCCGTGTCCCAGAGCCGGGTGGAGATCAGGGTCTCGGCGGGCACACCCGTGCTCGCCCTGGCCTCGCTCGCCGACGAACAGGGCCGGTACTCCGGCGACGGCATACTGGCCCACCCCGGCGCCAGGTCCCTCCCCGGCGTCCGCTCGCCGGGGGAGCTCGCCGACCGGCACACCTTCGCCGTCGACCTCGACGCGGTCGCCGCCGACGTCCACCGGGTCGGCGTGCTCCTGGTCCTGCCCCCCGGCGGACCGGTGCGCTTCGGAGCGGTGCCGGCCTCCTACGTGGCCGTGGCCGACCCGGACGGCGCCGAACTCGCCGGGTACACCCTGACCGGACTGGACGCCGAGACCGCAGTGGTCGCCCTGGAGCTGTACCGGCGCCAGGGCGCCTGGAAGGTCCGCGCCGTGGGCCAGGGCTACGCCGAAGGCCTCGGCGCACTGCTGACCGACGGCGGGCTGCCCGCACCGGCCGCCGCGGCGCTGGCCGCCGAGGCGCTGCGCACGGTCGCCGAGTCCGGCGGCACGCTCGCGGCCATACCGAGCCTCGTCGGCGACCTGCGCGCCCCGCACACCCCGCCCCGGCCTCCCGCGTCCGCCCCCGAGCCGCCGGACCCGGTCCCGGTCTCCGGGGTTCCGTACGCCGGTACGCCCGGGCCCGGGCCCGCGGCCGTGCCGGGGGGCGACTCGGATGGTTCTTCACCCACCATCAGCTACGCCCACCCGCGCCGCCGCCGCACCAGCACCGAGCCGCCCGAGCCCGCACCGCGGGCGGCCGCGGCCCAGGAGCCCGGCCGGCCTCCGCGGCCCGTCGCCGGGGACGCCAGCGGCTGGTCCATGGAGGAACGGCTCTACAACCAGGTGTGGGGGATGTTCGAGGACCTGGCCCGCACGGTCGCCGCCTACCGCAGCGCCGTCGAGTTCGCCGACTCCCGCATGGACCGTGAGCTCGACGAGGCCCTTTCCGACCCGCGCCACCGCCTCGGCGGCTCCGGGAACGCCGCCCGCGACACCGCGCGGGCCCGCCGTGAGGAGCTCGTCGCGCAGGCCCAGGCCGTCCTGGACCGCGACCTCGTCCAGCTGATCGCCGAGTCGCAGGTCGTCGAGCCCGCCCTGCCGGCTTCGTACGCCCGCTGGGACAACCCCGTCTGGCACGGTCACCGCACGCCCGAGGAGAGCCCGCTGGCCCTGCGCCTGGGGGACCTGTCCCTGCCTGAGCGGCCCGATCTGCGCATCCCGATGCTCGTCCGGGTCCCGCTGGAACGCGGACTGTGGATCGACAACGGCCGTACCGGTTCCGAGGCCGCGATGACCATGGACACCGACCGGCTGCGCCGGGTCGCCATGGACATGGCCGTCGCATACGCGGTCCGGCTGCTCGCGGTCCACCCCGGGGACCGGTTCTCCGTCCACGTCATCGACGCGGCCGGCGCCGGGTCCGCCTCCCTGGCGCCCCTCGTGCGCGCCGGGGTGCTGGCCGGGCCGCCCGCCGCCGGGGCCGCGGGAGTCACCCAGACGCTCGCGCGGCTGACCCGGCGGGTGGACCTCGTACAGATGGCGCTGCGGGCCGGCGCTCCCGAGGACCTGCCCCCGGACGTGGACACGGCCGAGCAGCTGCTGATCGTGCACGATTTCCCGCACGGCTTCGACGACCGTGCCGTCACCCAGCTGCGCTACCTCGCCGACGAGGGCGCGGCGGTCGGTGTGCACCTGCTGATGGTCGCGGACCGCGACGAGGCCTCGGCCTACGGGCCGCTCCTCGACCCGTTGTGGCGCTCCCTGATGCGGCTGTCGCCGGTGCCGGACAACCATCTCGTCGACCCCTGGGTCCACCATGCGTGGACCTTCGAACCGGACCTGCCCCCGCAGGGCAGCCGGGTCCTCGAACAGGCCCTCGACCGCGTGGCGGAGGCCCGGCGCACTACCCGCCCGTGACCATTCTTTGGGACTCTCTTTACCTTTCCCGTCCATGACGGGTATGCTCGTGTGTGCGGAGGGGAGTATTCCTGCTTTCCTGCTACGGCGTACCCGTCAATACGGATCGCTGCGTTTCTGTGAGCGCAGTCGGTCCCGGGGCGCCGGCCCACGGCCTCCAGGCCGCCCGGGTGGAAGAGACCTCCGGCAGCGATGACGCTGACGAAGTGCTGAGCCATCCGCCGGAGGCGTGTTCACCATGGAAGTTTCCTGGGCCCTGTGGGTCTCGACCATTCTCGGTCTGTCCCTCCTCATAGGCGCCGATTTCTTCATCGGCCGCAAACCGCACGACGTATCGATCAAGGAAGCGGGCACCTGGACGGTAGTCTGGATCGTCCTCGCCGGACTCTTCGGACTCGGCCTGTGGTTCTTCGGCAACGCCCAGGCCTCCCAGGAGTTCTTCGCGGGCTTCATCACCGAGAAGTCCCTGAGCGTCGACAACCTCTTCGTCTTCGTCCTGATCATGGCGAAGTTCGCGGTGCCCTCCCACCTCCAGCAGCGGGTGCTGCTCGTCGGCGTGCTGATCGCCCTCGTGCTCCGCGCGATCTTCATCGCCGCAGGCGCCGCGATCATCGCCAGCTTCTCCTGGGTCTTCTACCTCTTCGGCGCCTTCCTGATCTACACCGCGTGGAAGCTGATCCAGGAGGCCCGCAAGGACGAGGAGGAAGAGGAGTTCGAGGAGAACCGCCTCCTCAAGTCCGTCGAGAAGAAGTTCGGCGTCGCCGACAAGTACCACGGCACAAAGCTCTTCATCCAGAACAACGGCAAGCGCGTGCTGACCCCGCTGATGGTCGTCATGCTCGCCATCGGCACCACCGACGTGCTGTTCGCCCTGGACTCCATCCCCGCGATCTTCGGCCTCACCCAGGACCCGTACATCGTCTTCACCGCCAACGCCTTCGCCCTGATGGGTCTGCGGCAGCTGTACTTCCTGATCGGCGGCCTGCTGAAGAAGCTGGTCCACCTCAGCTATGGCCTGTCGGTCATCCTCGGGTTCATCGGCGTCAAGCTGGTGCTGCACGCCCTCCACGAGTCCGGCGTGCACGTCCCGGTCATCTCGATCCCGGTCTCCCTGGGCGTCATCTGCGGTGTCCTGGTCATCACCACGGTCACCAGTCTGATGGCCTCGAAGAAGCAGGCGGCGGCCGAGGCCGCCGCCCGCCCCGAGAGCATCGACGCCTGACCGAGGTACGGAGCTACGCGGGGGCGGCCGCTTCGGCCGCCCCCGTTTCCGCTGCCCGGCCCGCGCCCGCCCGTCTGCGTACGACCGCCGGACTGGTCTCGGGCAGCAGGGCGAAGCAGCCCAGGCTGACCAGGGCGATCGCGCTCAGGTACAGCGCGACGCCCCACGGCGGACCGGAACCGTCCGCCAGCGCCGTCGCCACGATCGGGGTCAGCGCCCCGCCCAGCACACCGCCCAGGTTGTAGCCGACGGCCGCCCCCGTGCAGCGGATCCGCGGGGCGTACAGCTCCGGCAGGTACGCGCCCACCACCGAGAACATCGTCACCATGCCCAGCAGCGCCCCGGTGAAGCCCAGCGTCATCAGCAGGGGGTCGGCCGTACGCAAGAGCGCCACCAGCGGAAACATCCACAGCGCGCAGATCGCGCACCCCGCCAGGCACAGCGGCCGCCGCCCGTAGCGGTCACCGAGCACCGCCATCAGCGGGGTCACCAGGCCCTTGAGCGCGACCGCGGCCATGATGCAGGCCAGCATCACCGTGCGGCTCACCGCGAGGTGCTCGGTGGCGTACGCGAGGGACCAGGTGGTGACCGCGTAGAAGACGGCGTACCCCACGGCGAGCGCCCCGCCGGTCAGCAGGAGCAGCCGCCAGTGGTCCCGGACCACCTCGGCCACCGGGGCCTCGGCCCGCCGGCCGGTCGCGGCGAGCGCCCGGAACTGCGGCGTCTCCTCCACCGAGCGGCGCAGCCAGAGCCCGGCCAGCGCCAGCAGCCCGGCCGCCCAGAACGGCACCCGCCACCCCCAGGAGATGAACTGGGCGTCGGTCAGCGACGCGGACAGCGCCAGCATCAGGCCGTTGGCCAGCAGAAAGCCCACCGCCGGGCCGATCTGCGGGAAGCTCGACCACAGCCCGCGGCGGTCCTCGGGGGCGTGCTCGGCGGTCAGCAGCACCGCGCCGCCCCACTCGCCGCCGAGCCCGAGGCCCTGCAGGAAGCGCAGCAGGAGCAGCAGCACCGGCGCGGCCACGCCGATCGAGCCGTACGTCGGCACGCAGCCGACGGCGACCGTGGCGAGGCCGGTGAGCAGCAGGGAGCCGAGCAGGACCGGGCGCCGGCCGTAGCGGTCGCCGATGTGGCCGAAGACCGCGGAACCCAGCGGGCGGGCCAGGAAGCCGACGCCGAAGGTGCCGAAGGCGGCGAGGGTGCCGGCGAGCGGAGAGAAGGCGGGGAAGAAGAGCGGGCCGAGGACGAGGGCCGCGGCTGTTCCGTAGACGAAGAAGTCGTAGAACTCGATGGCGGTCCCGGCGAGCGAGGCCGAGGCCGGCCGCAGCATGCCGGGGCGGGCGGCGCCGCCGGTTACGGCGGGCGGTGCAGTGGGGGTGGGGGCGGTGGGGGCGGTGGACGTGGGGGTGGGGCTCGGCGAGGCGGTGGGGGAGGCCGCGGGGGGTGGGGAGGGGTCCTGGTGCATGCTGCACCAGATACCCGCTCCCCGGCTCCGGGGACGTGCGTTCGGCCGTCAACGACCGGAAGGAGTGCGCCGCGTACCCGGCTTGACGCGTTGTGGTGCCTACCAGCCGCGCTCGCGCCATTCGGCGAGGTGCGGACGCTCGGCGCCGAGTGTGGTGTCGTTGCCGTGGCCCGGGTAGACCCAGGTCTCGTCCGACAGCTGCCCGAAGAGCTTGTTCTCGACGTCGTCGATCAGGCTCGCGAAGGCCTTCGCGTCGCCCGAGGTGTTGCCGACGCCGCCCGGGAAGAGGCAGTCGCCGGTGAACACGTGCGCGTGGCCGTGCGGGTCGTCGTAGATCAGGGCGATCGAGCCGGGGGTGTGGCCGACCAGGTGGCGAGCGGTCAGCTCGACCCGCCCGACGCGCACGGTGTCACCGTCCGCGACCAGGACGTCGGTCGCCACCGGGATGCCCTCGGCGTCGTGGGCGCCCGCGTAGGTGGTCGCCCCGGTCGCCGCGACCACCTCGGCGAGGGCGCCCCAGTGGTCGCCGTGCCGGTGGGTGGTGACGACGGAGGCGATGCCGTCGTCCCCGATCAGGCTCAGCAGCGTGCCCGCCTCGGCGGCGGCGTCGATGAGCAGCTGCTCGTCGGTCGCGCGGCAGCGCAGCAGGTACGCGTTGTTGTTCATGGAACCCACCGCGACCTTGGAAATCATCAGGTCCGCGAGCTCGTGCACGTCGGCCGGACCGCCGACCTTGACCTCTCCGGTGTACGTCATGCCTTGATCCTAGAGCGGCGGGAGCGTGGGGAGGGGGCCGCCCGTGGCCGACAGCGAGGCGCCCTTGTCGCCGCGGCCGGCCAGCCAGGCCAGCAGACCGGCGGCGGTGCCGGACACCGTCACGGCCGGGTCCCCGGTGGAGCCCGTGCGCCAGGCGCGCCCGTCGGCCGTCACCAGGGAGACCGGCGGAACCTCCGGACGCCCGGACCAGCGGTCGGCGAGGAAGACGATCTCGCGGTCGGTGAATTCGTCCGGGAGGTCGGAGAGCTCGTATCCGATGTTCAGGTCGACGTGGTGCAGCTCGACCTCGACGAGGCGGCGGAACGGCACGTTGGCGGCGAGGTCGGTGACACCGTTGCGCAGCTCGACGGTGCGTGACCAGTCCTGATCGGGCTCGGTGACGGCGAGGAAGCGGGCCGCGGAATCACGGAGGTCCGCCAGGTGTTCTTCCAGAGGCCTGCCGGCGTCGCGTGCGATGTCCGCGTCGCGCGCCGAGCCGCTCTCGTACATGGGGCGCCCCTCGAGGACGTTCACGAGGGCGTCGGCGTTGCGTGCGAGGTGGGCCAGGATGTGGCCGCGGGTCCAGCCGGGGAGGTGTGACTCCTCGGAGAGGGCGGCGTTGTCCAGTTTCGCGACCGCGGTCAGCAGCCGGTCCGTGGCTTCACGTACAGATCGCAGGTCGTGCACATGATCAGTCATGACGCCGAGCCTAGTGGTTTCCGGCCTTTGGCCACACGATCGGGTGACGAGGTCTGCGGAGTGCCGTAAATCGAATGCGCGTGCTATACGCTCGAAGTTCAGACTCCATCTCCACTGCAGAGGCGCCCCCCATACCCTGGGACGGGGGCCCGTGCCCCCCGCTCTCTCAAGAAAGGTGCGGACCGGCGTGACCGACCGTCTCATCGTTCGTGGCGCTCGCGAGCACAACCTCAAGAACGTCTCGCTCGACCTGCCCCGCGATTCGCTCATCGTCTTCACCGGACTCTCCGGGTCGGGCAAGTCCTCCCTGGCCTTCGACACGATCTTCGCCGAGGGCCAGCGCCGCTACGTCGAGTCGCTCTCGTCGTACGCCCGCCAATTCCTCGGGCAGATGGACAAGCCCGACGTCGACTTCATCGAGGGCCTCTCCCCGGCCGTCTCGATCGACCAGAAGTCGACCTCGCGCAACCCGCGCTCGACCGTGGGCACCATCACCGAGGTCTACGACTACCTCCGCCTGCTCTTCGCCCGCATCGGCAAGCCGCACTGCCCGGAGTGCCGCCGCCCCATCTCGCGCCAGTCACCGCAGGCGATCGTCGACAAGGTGCTCGCACTCCCCGAGGGCAGCCGCTTCCAGGTGCTCTCGCCGCTGGTGCGCGAGCGCAAGGGCGAGTTCGTCGACCTCTTCTCCGACCTCCAGACCAAGGGCTACAGCCGGGCGCGGGTGGACGGGGAGACCATCCAGCTCTCCGAGCCGCCCACGCTGAAGAAGCAGGAGAAGCACACCATCGAGGTGGTCATCGACCGCCTCACCGTCAAGGACAGTGCCAAGCGCCGGCTCACCGACTCCGTGGAGACGGCCCTCGGCCTCTCCGGCGGCATGGTGATCCTGGACTTCGTCGACCTCGCCGAGGACGACCCCGAGCGTGAGCGGATGTACTCCGAGCACCTCTACTGCCCCTACGACGACCTGTCCTTCGAGGAGCTGGAGCCGCGCTCCTTCTCCTTCAACTCGCCCTTCGGCGCCTGCCCCGAGTGCACGGGCATCGGCACGCGCATGGAGGTGGACCCCGAGCTGATCATCCCGGACCCGGAGAAGTCCCTCGACGAGGGCGCGGTCTCACCGTGGTCGCTCGGCCACACCAAGGACTACTTCCAGCGGCTGATCGGCGCGCTCGCCGGGGAACTCGGCTTCCGCACCGACATCCCGTGGGCCGGGCTGCCGGTACGCGCGAAGAAGGCCCTGCTCCACGGGCACAAGACACAGATCGAGGTCCGCTACCGCAACCGGTACGGGCGGGAGCGGGCCTACACGACGGCCTTCGAGGGCGCGGTGCCGTTCGTCAAGCGGCGGCACGCGGAGTCGGAGAGCGACGCCAGCCGCGAGCGCTTCGAGGGCTACATGCGCGAAGTGCCCTGCCCGACCTGTGAGGGCACCCGCCTCAAGCCGATCGTGCTCGCCGTGACGGTGATGGAGAAGTCCATCGCCGAGGTCGCCGCCATGTCGATCAGCGAGTGCGCGGACTTCCTGGGGCGGATGCGCCTCGACGCCCGCGACAAGAAGATCGCCGAGCGGGTCCTGAAGGAGGTCAACGAGCGGCTCCGCTTCCTCGTGGACGTCGGTCTCGACTACCTCTCGCTCAACCGGGCCGCCGGCACGCTGTCGGGCGGCGAGGCCCAGCGCATCCGGCTCGCCACGCAGATCGGCTCCGGCCTGGTCGGCGTGCTGTACGTGCTGGACGAGCCCTCCATCGGCCTGCACCAGCGCGACAACCACCGGCTGATCGAGACGCTGGTGCGGCTGCGGGACATGGGCAACACGCTCATCGTCGTCGAGCACGACGAGGACACCATCAAGGTCGCCGACTGGGTCGTGGACATCGGTCCGGGCGCGGGCGAGCACGGCGGCAAGGTGGTGCACAGCGGTTCCCTGAAGGACCTGCTGAACAACACCGAGTCGATGACCGGGCAGTACCTGTCCGGAAAGAAGTCCATCGCGCTGCCGGACGTACGCCGGCCCGTGAACGGGGAGCGCAGGCTCACCGTCCACGGCGCCAAGGAGAACAACCTGCAGGACATCGACGTGTCCTTCCCCCTGGGTGTGCTCACGGCCGTGACCGGTGTGTCGGGCTCGGGCAAGTCGACGCTGGTCAACGACATCCTCTACACGCACCTGGCCCGCGAGCTGAACGGCGCCCGCTCGGTGCCGGGGCGGCACACGCGGGTGGACGGCGACGAGCTCGTCGACAAGGTGGTGCACGTCGACCAGTCGCCGATCGGCCGGACCCCCCGGTCCAACCCGGCGACGTACACCGGTGTCTTCGACCACGTGCGCAGGCTCTTCGCGGAGACGATGGAGGCGAAGGTGCGCGGCTACCTGCCGGGCCGCTTCTCCTTCAACGTCAAGGGCGGCCGGTGCGAGAACTGCTCCGGCGACGGCACGATCAAGATCGAGATGAACTTCCTGCCGGACGTCTACGTCCCGTGCGAGGTGTGCCACGGCGCCCGGTACAACCGGGAGACGCTGGAGGTCCACTACAAGGGCAAGTCCATCGCGGAAGTCCTGAACATGCCGATCGAGGAGGCGCTGGGCTTCTTCGAGGCGGTGCCGACGATCGCGCGTCACCTGAAGACGCTGAACGAGGTCGGACTGGGTTACGTCCGCCTCGGGCAGTCCGCGCCGACCCTGTCGGGTGGTGAGGCGCAGCGCGTGAAGCTGGCCTCAGAGCTCCAGAAGCGGTCGACGGGCCGGACGGTGTACGTGCTGGACGAGCCGACGACGGGTCTGCACTTCGAGGACATCTCGAAGCTGATCAAGGTTCTTTCAGGGCTGGTCGACAAGGGGAACTCGGTGATCGTCATCGAGCACAACCTGGATGTCATCAAGACCGCGGACTGGGTCATCGACATGGGTCCCGAGGGCGGGTACGGCGGCGGCCTGGTGGTGGCCGAGGGCACGCCCGAGCAGGTCGCGTCGGTGGGTGCGAGCCACACGGGCAAGTTCCTGCGGGACATCCTGGGCGCGGACCGCGTCTCCGACGGGACGCCTGCGGCGCGGACGCCGGCCAAGAAGGCGCCCGCCGCGAAGAGGGCTGCCGCCGCCCCGGCCAAGAAGGCTGCGGCCGCTGCGAAGAAGGCCGCCGCCGCCCCGACGGCCAAAAAGGTGACGCGGGCCCGCAAGGCCTGACGTTGCGCTGGGCGGGGGCGTGGGCGGTGCCGTGTCCGACTGCGGCGCCGCTGCCGGGGGCGCCGCCCCCGGACCCCCGCGCCTCAAACGCCGGCGGGGCTGGAGAGGGAGGCGCTGCCCGTACCCCGCGCCAAACGCCGCCCGCGGGGCTGGAGAGAGGGGCGCTGCCCCGACCCCCGCGCCTCAGACGCCGGCGGGGCTGGAGAGGGGGGCGCTGCCCGGACCCCCGCGCCTCAAACGCCGGCGGGGCTGGGTGTGGCGGTCCCGCGTGGTTCAAGCGACGGCGGCGCTGGATGGGGGCGCTGCCCTCCGGGCAGCGGTGTTGTCAGGCCGCCACCCCGACCGCGTGGCCCGTGTAGGCCGGGTCGGTCAGGGTGGTGAGGAGTGCGTCCGCGACGTCCGCGCGAGCGATGACGCGGCCGCCGCGGACGTTGGCGCCGATCGCGCGGCGGTAGGTGCCGGTGCGGGGCTTGTTGCGGAGCATCGGAGGGCGGATGACCGTCCACCGGGCTTCGCTCTCGCCCATCTCCGCCTCCATCACCGCGAGGTCCGCGTAGAGGTCGCGCAGGAATCGGCGCAGCAGCGGGTAGACCACCGCTCGGGTGAACAGGCTCTCGCCGTCCGGCAGCGGGCCGACCGGGGCCGCGCTGACCGCCGAGAGGCGGGACACGCCCGCCCGGTCCATCGCCGCGAGGATGGAGCGTATCGCCGGGCCCGTGACCGGAGCCGCCTTGGCCTGCTTGTTGCCGGCCGCGCCGAGCGCGGAGATCACAGCCGACCGGCCCGCCACGACGGGGACGAGTGCGTCCTCGTCCGTCAGATCGGAGACGACGGCCACCCGAAGGCGGTCGTGGGCCGGGACGTTCAGCCGCGCAGGGTTCCGGACGACCGCGGTCACCTCGTGCCCTGCGTCGAGTGCCTGCCGCACGACCTCGCGGCCGACGCCGCCCGTCGCTCCGAACACCGTGATCTTCATGGTTGCCCCCTGGCCGAAGAGACGGAACGCGCGTTGGGTGAGCATTCACTCACCCCTCCTCCGCTAGGGTGAGTGAATGCTCACCTCGAAGTCAAGCCGCCCCACCCCGGAGCGTCTTCTCGACGCCGCCGAGAAGCTGATGCGCACCAGCGGCCTGGCCAACGCCACCACCAAGGCCATCGCGCGCGAGGCCGGCTGCTCGGAGGCCGCGCTCTACAAGCACTTCGCGAACAAGGAGGAGCTGTTCGTCCGCGTGCTGATGGAGCGCACCCCCAATGCGGGCCCCCTGATGGCGGCCCTGCGGGCCGACCTGGGGGAGCTGGGGGGCGAGGAGGGGCTCGCCGACGTGGCCCGGCACGCCTCGCTGTTCTACGCCGACGCCATGCCCATGGCCGCCTCGCTCTTCGCCGAGCCCGCCCTGCTCACCCGCCACCGCGAGGGCGTCCGGGAGATCGGGGCCGGCCCGCACCTGGTCCTGGACGCGCTGGCCGGGCTGCTGCTGCGCGAGCGCGACGCCGGCCGGCTTCGGCCCGACGCCGATCCGCGGGCCGCCGCGGCGCTGCTGCTCGGCGCCTGCTTCCAGCGGGCCTTCTTCCTGCACTTCTCCGGCGCCGAAGTGGTCCAGCCGGTGGAGAAGTTCGCTCCGGCCGTTGCGCGCACCGTCTGGGCCGCGCTGCGCTGAAGCGTCAGAGTTCCGCCGCGTACGGCGGCTCCGCGCCCGCCCGGGTGCAGGTCAGGGCCGCCGCGTGGGCGGCGTAGGCCAGGACGTCCGGCCAGTCCACCGGCCTGCCCGGGTCGTCGGCGAGCCGGTGCAGCAGGGCGGCGTTGACGGTGTCGCCCGCCCCGATCGTGTCCGCCACCGCGACCTGCCGGGCCGCCGCCGAGTGCTCCGCGCCCTCCCGCGTCCAGACCGTCAGGCCCGCCGCGCCCCGCGTCAGCACCACCGCCGACGGCCCGGCCGCCAGCCAGTCCGGGACCCGCCCGCCCAGCCAGGCCGCGTCCTCCTCCGACAGCTTGAGGACGGTCGTGTGCGGTAGCAGCCGGTCCAGGATGCGTGCGCGGTACGCCGCCGGGTCCGCGATCAGCGCCGGCCGGATGTTCGGGTCCAGCAGCGTCAGCAGCCCGCGCCGCGACTCCCGGCGCAGCAGGGCCTCGTACGCGCTCGCGCCCGGTTCCAGGACCAGCGAGCAGGTGCCGAGCGCGAGGGCCCGTACGCCGTCCGGGAGGGCGGGCGGCAGGGTGAACAGCCGGTCCGCCGTGCCTTCGACGTAGAAGCCGTACGAGGCGGAGCCGTCCGGTGCCAGCGAGGGCACGGCGAGGGTGGTCGGCTCCGGTCCGCGCTGGACCAGCGACACGTCCACCCCGGCCGCCCGCAGCCCGGCCAGCAGGCTCTCGCCGAAGCCGTCCGCCGAGACCCGGGAACAGAAGGCCACCTCCGCGCCGAGCCGCCCGAGGGCCAGCGCGGTGTTGTACGGTCCTCCGCCCGGCCGGGGCAGCAGCGCGCCGGGCGGCCGGTCCACGGGCACCAGGTCGATGAGGGCTTCTCCGCCGACGACGATCACGCGGGGGAAGCTACCTCATGGGACGGCGGTATCGTCGGGTGGGCCGGTGCCCCGGCCGGGCTCCGGCCCGAGCCCCCCGGCCGCGCCCCCGCCCCACCGTGCCCGCACCCAGGAGAACCGCATGCCCGCGCCGCAGTCAGCCGCCCGCCGTACCGTCCTCAAGGGCGCCGCCGCGCTCGCCGGGGCCGCCGGCGGCGCAGTGACGCTCGCGGCCTGCTCCACCGCCACCAACAGCGGGGGCAACACCCCCGCGACCCCCACCGCGCCGGTGGACCTGGGCGCCGCGGCCGATGTCCCGGTGGGCGGCGCGAAGCTGTACCGGGAGCGGAAGCTGATCGTCAGCTGCTCGGCGGAGGGTCGGTACACGGCGTTCAGCGCCCAGTGCACGCACGCCGGCTGCGTCCTGGACAAGATCGTCGAGGGTGAGGGCAACTGCCCCTGCCACGGCAGCCGCTTCGACGTGACCACCGGCGAAGTCGTCAAGGGTCCCGCCACCGACCCGCTGCCCGCCGTCCCGGTCAAGGCTGAGAACGGCAGGCTCGTCGCGGGCTGAGCCGCTGCCTCGCTGCCCCGCTGACTCGTCCGCCCGTCCGCCCGTCCGCCCGTCCGTCCGCCCGTCCGCCCGTCCGCCCGTCCGGCCGACCGGCCTGGACTCAGTCCCAGTCCCAGGCGATCCCGAGGATCCCGCGCCGGACCGCCTGCTCCACCAGGTGCACCGCCCGGTGCCGGCCGCTCGGCGTCAGGTCCGCGAGTCCGGTGCGCGGGGCCTCGGGACCGGTGCGGGCGAAGCGCCGGCAGCGCACCGGCAGGGCCGCCTCGTCGAAACGGACCTGGAGCATGTACTGGCCGCCCGCATAGCTGAAGCCGCGCACGTACTCGCCGCTGCGGGCGCCGGTGCCGTCCTCGATGCCGTAGCCGAAGACGTAGGTGTCCCCGCGCCGCAGCCGGGCGTCGAAGAGCAGCTCCGCGACCACCACCCCGGCCTCCGGGTGGCACCGCACCCGGCCCGTGCGGCAGTTCTCGTACGCCGTCACGCGCATCCGGGACACGTCGCAGCCCGGGTCGCCGTGGTGGACGGCGAGGTAGCGGTCGACCCCGTCGCGGTGCGCCCGGACGATCTGCTGGGACTCGCGGGTCCGCATCTCGCCCGCCGGTCCGATGCGGACCCGCTCGTGGTGTCCGACCGAGTGCAGTCCGCCGTCCGGCGGGAGATCCATCCCGTCCAGCAGCCGCTCCACCGTTCCGCCCATGCTGAACAGGGCCCGGTACGGGCGGGTGGCCGGGCGGGCGGGCCCGGAGCCGGGCTCCGGGACGGCCAGCAGGCGCACGAGGGCGCCGTCGGGCAGCTCCAGGATCCGCTCCAGGGCGGTGACGGCCCGCAGCGACTCCGCGTGCTGCGGCCGGCGGGCGCCCTGCTGCCAGTAACTGAGGCTGGTGACGCCGACCTTGATGCCCTGGGCCGCGAGCCGGTGCTGCACCCGGTGCAGGGGGAGTCCGCGCGCGGCGAGGGCGGCGCGCAGGGCGAGGTGGAAGGGGCCGCCGCGCAGCAACTGGCTGAGTTCCGCCGTGTCCCCGGTCGGCCGCATGGCGACTCCTCTGTGAACGTTCACACGCACCGGCGCGGAGGACCGCGGCGGCGGTCCCGGGGACCAGGTGAAACGACAGCAACCGTTCACACCACAGCCCCACCGTTCACACTGCGATGTCACCGCGTATTGAAGCGTGTTGACCTGATCGCGACAACTCCCTGATGCTCCTCCACAGCGTCCGGACGCGCTCCTCCACCCCCCACTCCCCACCTCGGGAGGAACGCGATGCGCAACCGAAACTGGCGGCTTTCCCCGGCCGCCCTCCTCACCGTCCTGCTCCTCGCCCTGTCCGCCGGCACCGCCACCGCCGCCGATGCCGGCTCGGACACCGCGAGCGCAGCCCTCGCCTCCAAGCGCCTGAACATCACCATGCAGGCCCAGCAGAAGACCAACTGGTGCTGGGCCGCGGGCGGCAACACCATCGCCACCTGGTTCGGCCGCACGTACAGCCAGAACCAGTTCTGCAACGCCGCTTTCAACCGCCCGCAGGGCTCCGACTGCCCCAACAACCAGGCCACCCTGGGCAACGTCCAGACCGGGCTGCGCTGGGCGGGCGTCAACCCCGGCTCGTACGTCAACGGCTGGCTCCAGTACTCCACCGTCCAGACCGAGATCAACGCCAACCGCCCGATCGAGACCCGGATCCAGTGGTCCGGAGGCGGCGGCCACATGCACGTCGTCTACGGCTACGACACCGCGGGCAACTGGGTCTACTGGGGCGACCCCTGGCCCTCCAGCGACCGCTACAACTGGGCCTCGCACGCCTGGTACGTGAACAACAACACCTTCTCCTGGACCCACTCGCTCTACCGGATCGGGGCGTGACCGCCATGACCCTGCGCGCCACCGCCACCGCCGCCGGCGCGGTTCTCGCCGCCACCGCCCTCCTCGGGCTCGCCCCGCAGGCGTCCGCGGCCCCCGTGCCGCAGCCCCAGGGCGCCACCGCCGAGACCAGGGCCGCCGCCGCGCAGGCGGCGGCCGCCCCCGACACCCTGGCCACCCTCTCCCGCTTCTTCGCCCGCGAAGGCCGGCTCTCCCCGGACGCCGCGCAGCCGCGCATCCAGGGCGAGGCGATACCGGTCCATCACCTCTCCCCGGACTTCGTCGCGGGTAAGGCGGGTGCGTCCGTCGCCCGCCTGGAGTTCCTCGCCAGCAGGGCGGTCTCCTCCGACGGGCAGCAGGCCGCCCTGTGGACCGCGCAGACGGAGGCCGGCTGGCAGGTCGTGAACATCGCCACCGGCGACGACGAATTCCGCTACGCGCGACTGGGCGTCTCGAAACTGCCCGGCGGGACGGTCTTCCGGGAACCGCAGATCGACGCCTGGTATGTGGCCGGGGGCAGCCGGGTGCTGCCGCTGGACGAAGACGCCGTGCGGGCGGTGGGCGCCGGGGGCACCACGCTGAACGCGTACCGGAGCCGGGTCGCGGCGGCGTACGGGGCCAAGCTCCCCGGCTCCGCCTATGCCGAAGGGGGCATGGCGGGTGGTTACGCGGAGGGCTCGGCCGAGGCCGTCGCTGCCGGGGCTCCGGTGGGCTTGGCAGGCGCCGGCGCCGGGGCGCTTGCGCTGAGCGGGGCCGGGGTGCTGGTCCTGCGGCGCCGCCGGGCCGCCGCCGCTTAGCCGAGCGACCGCAGGGCCCGGCCTCCCGCC
>NZ_JBSGZI010000020.1:62074-98248 GCF_053610945.1 Streptomyces sp. NPDC054849 | reverse complement strand
CGGCCGGACGGCCCGGCGGCCCGGGGCGGCCCGACAGCCCCGCGGGCGGCCCGGCAGCCGGGGGCGCAGCCGTCCGCCCCCCTGGGGCGCGGCCGTCCGGCCGCCCGTCGGCGTGTGACGGGCGGGGCGGGGCGGGTCTTTCGGATCGTGCCGGCCGGGCCCGCGTTGTCCGGTGCCGTGCATCGCAAGGCGGAGTGGCTTCCCTCGTACCGGACCTACCAGGGAGTCCCGGCAAGGCGAAGTGGCTCCTCGTACCGGACCTACCAGGGAGTCCCGGCAAGGCGGAGTGCCCGGCAAGGCGGAGTGGCTCCCCTCATACCGGACATACCCGGGAGCCCCGACAAGGCGGAGTGCCCGACAAGGCGGAGTGGCTCCCCTCATACCGGACGTACCCGGGAGTCCCGGCAACACGGCGAGGGGGGGCGGGCAGCGCGGGCCCGGCGCGAGCCGCAAGAGCCGCCCTAGCCCCGGCGGGGGAGCTTCCAGTGGGGGCGCGGGAAGTGGCAGGTGTAGCCCTCGGGGTAGCGGGCGAGGTAGTCCTGGTGCTCCGGTTCGGCTTCCCAGAACTCGTCGGCGGGGACGACCTCGGTCACCACCGTCCCCGGCCACAGACCGGACGCCTCGACGTCGGCGATCGTCTCCTGGGCGATGCGCTGCTGCTCCTGGTCCAGGTAGAAGACGGCGGAGCGGTAGCTGGTACCGATGTCGTTGCCCTGCCGGTTCTTGGTGGTCGGGTCGTGGATCTGGAAGAAGTACTCGAGGATGGTGCGGTAGTCGGTGGCGGCGGGGTCGAAGACGATCTCGATGGACTCCGCGTGGCTGCCGTGATCGCGGTAGGTGGGGTGGGGCGTGCCGCCACCGCTGTAGCCGACCCGTGTGCGCAGTACGCCGGGGAGCTTTCGGATCAGGTCCTGCATGCCCCAGAAACAGCCGCCGGCCAGCCATGCCTTCTGCTCGGTCTCACTCGTCACGGGTTGTCCTTTCGTATGTCCTGCGGGGCCGTCTCCACCATACGTCACCCATTAGAACGGTGACTTGGGGTGGCCGGGTCGGCCACTGGCCTGTCAGCGGGGGGGGGCGGTGCCGGCCGCCCCGGCTGGCGGCCGGGCGGGGGCGGGCGGAGCCGGCAGGGCCGCGGCGACGGCGGCCCCCCCGGGGGCGAGGGCGATCACCGGGCGGGGGGAGCCGGCAGAGCCGCTGCGACGCCCTCGGCGGGGGCGAGGGCGATCACCGGGCGGGGGGAGCCGGCAGAGCCGCTGCGACGGCAGCCCCCGGGAGGGAGGGCGATCGCCGGGCGGGAGTGCGCCGGGCGCGCCTTCACCTGTCCGTGGTCGCCCGCCCTGCTGCGCCCGCGCCTGCGCCTGCGCCTGCGCCTGCGCCTGCGCCTGCGACGGTGTTCGGCGGCCCGCGGAAGGGGTGTTGCCGGTGCAGCCGGGGCATTGGGTTGTCTCGGCAGACCGGAATGCCGCCCCAGGGGCGGCCGGTGCCGCTCGCATTGTTCCGGCATTCGGGCTGTGGCGGCCGGCGGCCGGGGATATCCGCCGCGCCATATTCTTCCGGCGGTTCCCTCAAGGGGGCGGCCGGTGTTCCACGCACCCCGCCCCTCACCCTCGCCGGCCGGCTTTCCCGGGTGCCAGGCCGGCGGGATGCTTGATGCGGTACGCCGGCCGGCCCGGGTAAAGCCCTCCCCCCTTTTGTTCGCATGCGTGGCCCGGGTGCGATCCGCACCGGGCGCACCGGACTTCGGCCGGCACCGTGGCGCGCGGCCGGGCCCGGGCCGGGCGGCGGCGCCGCCGTCCTGCAGGTGGCGGCCGGGGCGCAGAGGCCAGGCCGGGCCCGGCAGGGGGACTGCGCTGCGCCCGCCGCCGGCGAAATGCCGTCCCGTCTTTCCTGCGATCCGCTCCATCTCCCCGCACGGGCCGCACGGTTCGCAGCCGGCCGCTGCCGGCTCACCGGGAGGCGCCGGCTCACCTCCTGCAGTCCGCGGCCGCAGGGGGTCCGCCGGCGCCCACATGTCTCATCCGGGCCGTGTGGGCCGTGCGGCCGTGCAGGGCGGGGAAGTTCTCATCAAATATTTCCGGTACCTCTCGAACGGGAAGCGCTGCCGCATCCCTTCGGCATTCGCTCTCCGCTTTCTCGCACGAAGCAATCACGTGCTGCGTACCATCGCGTCACACACGTACATCCGCGAGAGACATGAGGATCCCATGAGCAGTGACACCAAAGGGGCCGGTATCAAAGACGACTACGCCCAGCAGATCGCCGGCGATCTCTCGGCCAACCAGGCGGCGCAGGAACGGGTGCGCAGCGAACTGCACCGGCTGCAGGAGGAATTGAGTCAGCTCGAGGACAACAGCAAGATCCTCGTGAAGATGCAGGACGCGCTGGGTATCACCGCCAAGCCCGCGCCCGCCCCGGCCGCCAAGCGCGGTGCCAAGCACAGTGCCGAACGCGGTGCCGAGCGTGCCGTGGTGCCCGCCGCGCGCAGCGCCTCCCCGGCGGGGCAGAAGACCGCGGCAGCCGCCAAGCCGGCCACGACAACACCCGCGAAAATTTCACGCGCGGGGAAAGCGGCGGGAAAGACCGCCGCGGCGAAGAAGGACGCGGTGGGGCCGTCCTGGCTCGAGCTGGTCACCGCCGTCTTCACCGGCCAGAGCGAACCGAGGTCGGCCGCCGAGGTCACCGAAAGCATCACCACCGCACACCCCGAACGCAAGGTGCAGGCGGCCGTCATCCGCAACACCCTCGAACAGGGCGTCGCCCGAGGCCTCCTGGAACGCTCCAAGCAAGGCCGGTCCGTCTACTACCTCCCCACCACCTCCCCCACCTCCCCCGCCTCCCCCGCCTCCCCCGCCTCCGACACCGCCGCGTCCGCCCCCGCCGGGCCGCTCTCCTAACACACCCGCCCCGACCCGCACACCTCACCAGGCCGCCGCCGCGGGCTGTACGGGGCGGCCGCGCAAGCGGACCCGGGGACGAGAGCGGCCTGCCGGCGGGCCGCAGCCGCACAGGGCCCGGCCGCGCCGCAGGCCCAGCTCACGGCCCCCAGACCAGGCAGACACCGAGGCGGACACCGGACCGGACGCCGTGCGGACGCCGGACCGGACGCCGTGCGGACGCCGGACCGGACGCCGTGCGGACGCCGGGCGGACGCCGGACCGGACGCCGTGCGGACGCCGGGCAGGGCTGCGCCGCCGGAACTGCGCACCGCGCAGGTCCCCGGCGGCGCGCCGGGACCGGCCGAGGCGCCGGGGCCGGGCGGGGCGCAGCCGGCAGCCCGCCCCGTTGCACGAGTGCTCGCATACCCCCGCCTGCCCGGGCGGGCTTCCCGCACTCCCCACACACCCGGCACGGCACCGGGTGTCCCGGCCAGTTCCCGCCCCTTGGCGGACACCGAAGCGGCCCGGCGACAGGCAATCCCGATACCGGGCGATGTGACCACCTGGTCACCGCCCAGACAGCATCAGCCTGTCCGCCGGGGCGACCGCATTCCACATACAGCTGCCCCACGGCCGCCGGTCTGCCATACGGCCCCGGGGTCGGCACCGCGCGGGCGCACCGCCGCCCCACCCTGCCGCGATAAGGCCGACAACCCTCAAGGCAGGCGCACAGCCCTGGACGGCGGGGCCCGCTGTCAGGCAGAGGCAATGCCGAGTCAGGCCGATGCAGATCAACACCCTGTACCGTCTGCCCATTTGCCTCCGCAGCGCGCCGCTCTCACCCTTCACACAAAACCTGCACCCTGCCGGCGTGACACTCCCGCCAGCCGGTCGTTGAACCACACGGTCAAGCGAAGGACACAAACGGCCCCCGGAGACAGACATCCCGGGGCCGTCTGCACACCCAGCCCACCCGCCCGACCCGCCCACCCGCCCACCGGCGGACCGGCGGACCGGCGGTCCGGGGCCCTCAGATGAGAGCACTCGGGGCGAGACAGGCGAGTGCTGTGCCCGCTCTCGCCGAAACCAGGGAGACGGAACGGCGCCCTTCGGCCGGCTCCCGAAGCGCCCCAACCGGCCCGCAGACAGGTAGACAGACAGGCAGACAGGCACGGTCCCACCGGTGGCGGTCAGGGTTTCTCCCCATGCCGTGGCGCAGGGCCCGGCGCCGTCGAATGCCTCGCCGGGAGCGCGCTGGAGGCGGGATTCCTTCCCGGCGGGCAGGCACCGGGACGCCGCAGGAGCGCGAAGGCGGCCGCCAGGGCCGCCGCGGCCACCAGAGCGCGGATCCACGGGCTGCCGGTCACCGGCTCGATGAGTTTCGCTGCCAGCACGGCACAGAGAAACGCCTGGAACAAAGCGGGCGCCACGGCGCGAAGCCGTCGCCGGGAACCGGTGCGGGTCTGGGAGTCGAGGACGTTCACGAGTGTTCTCACTTCCGGCCGGTCACGGTCAGGGATTCCTCTCCGTGCAGCCAGGATGAACACCACCGGACGGTATCGCCGAGTCCCGCAAACCCGCGACTTGACGGCACCCGAGCGCTTCTCGGGATGCCCGGCCGTTCCCTCAGCGCGCCGGTCTCTTCCAGTCCCGGCAGTAGAACAGTCCGGGAACGTTGCCGCGCCCCGGACGCCGGGCGGCTAAAGCCCGCGCCATTCAGGAGTCTCCCCACCACCGACGCCCCACCGCCCGGGCCGGCCGCCCGGGCCCCGGCCACCCACAAGGTGGTGGTGCGTGCCCGCCCCTGGTCTTCGCGGCAGCTGGGGAGCCGGCCGGACGCGGTGGAGTGCGCTCGGTGGAGTGCGCGCGATGCCTCGTACGGCCAGCTGGAGGAGCGAGGCCGGCGGTGAAGGCACGCTCATCGGAGCCCGGCCGCCGTGCGCATGCCCCGGGGACGCGCATGGATCGGGTCACACCGACGGCGCCGCCTCGCCTGTCTGACCCGGCGACCGGGCGGTCGGCTGTTGGGGCGGCTCGGCGCGGAGGGCGGCCGGCACGCTGCGCTCCAGCGGGTGGCTGTGTGCTCTAGCGGGTGGGGTAGTCCGTGTAGCCGCGGGCGTCGCCCCCGAAGAAGGTGGAGGGGTCCGGGGTGTTGTAGGGGCCTTGGGTGCGCAGTCGGTCCGGCAGGTCGGGGTTGGCCAGGAACAGGGCGCCGAATGCGAGGAGGTCGGCAGTGCCGTCCTCGATGAGGGTCAAGGCTCGGTGGTCGGTGGGGCCCTGGGTCGCCGGGTTGAGCACGAGCGGGCCGGAGAACTGCTTGCGTAGGGCCAGGGTGGTCTGCCGGGCCTGGGGGCCGTGTTCCAGCACGTGCAGGTAGGCTGGCTGGAGTGCGTCGATCTCCTTGACCAGGGCCTCGTAGGCGGGCTGCGGGTCGGGTTCGAAGATGTCGTTGTAGGTGTTGCCGGGCGAGATGCGCAGCGCCGTGCGCTCGGCGCCGACCGCGGCGGCGACTGCCTTGACCGCCTCGACCGCGAAGCGGATTCGGTTCTCGGCCGGGCCGCCCCACTCGTCGGTGCGCTGGTTCGAGCCGGGGGCCAGGAACTGGTGGATCAGGTAGCCGTTGGCGCCGTGCAGCTCGACGCCGTCGAAGCCGGCCTCCACCGCGTTGCGGGCGGCTGCGGCGAAGTCGGCGATGGTCTGCCATACCTCGGCGCCGGTCAGCTCGCGGGGGGTCACGAAGTCCTTCATGCCCTCACCGGTGAACAGCTGGCCCCGGGCGGCGATCGGCGACGGGGCCACGGGGATGAGGCCGTCGGGCAGCAGCGAGGGGTGGCCGATCCGGCCGGAGTGCATGATCTGGGCGAAGATCCGGCCCCCGGCGGCGTGCACGGAGTCGGTGACCTGCCGCCAGGCCGCGACCTGCTCGGTGCTGTGCAGGCCGGGGGTGAAGGGGTAGCCCTGTCCGACGGCGGAGGGCTGGATCCCCTCGCTGATGATGAGGCCGGCGGAGGCGCGCTGGGTGTAGTACTCGGCGACCAGGGGGGTCGCGATGCCGCCCCGGGCCGCTCGGCTGCGGGTCATCGGTGCCAGGGCGATGCGGTTGGAGAGGGTGCCGCCTGCGATGCGGACCGGTTCGAAAGCGGTGGTCATGTCTGCCCCACAAAAATAGTTGGTCGGCCAATTGTTGGCTGCGGGAGGCAGCGTACCTCATTAGTTGGTCGGCCAAGGTAAAATGTGGGGGCGGGTAGGATTCCGGGCGGGCCGGATCCCCTTCACGCACGGCGCCAGCCCGGACGACGGCGACGCTGCGAACGGGAGCCCGCCACACGCCCGCGGCCGGGCCCTGCCGCACCCCGACTTGCAAGGAGCGCTCCCATGACCGCGGAAACCGTTCGGCAAGCGCGTAGCGCCCCGCAGTGCGCGCCGGTGCCCGGCGCCGTGCTGGACGGGCCGGTGAGTCATGCGATCAGCCGGGTCGCCCGGCTCCACCGGATCGCGGCAGGCCGCCTGCTGCGCGATCTGGGGCTGCACCCAGGGCAGGAGTTCTTGATGATGCACCTGTGGGACAGCGGGGCCGTGCGCCAGTCCGAGTTGATCAAAGCGGTCGGCCTGGACCCCTCCACGGTGACCAAGATGCTCCAGCGCCTCGAACAGGCCGGCCACGTCCGTCGCCGTCCCGACCCCTCCGACCGGCGGGCCTCCCTGGTCGAGGCGACGGACGCCAGCTGCGGGCTGCTGGCCGAGGTCCGCAGGGCGTGGGGCGAGCTGGAAGGACAGACCGTGGAAGGCCTCGACGACACAGAGCGCACCGAACTGGCCCGCCTGCTCGGCAAGGTGGAGGCCGCCTTGTGCACGGAGGCCGCCCAAGGCGGCGGCGCGGAGTGCGAAGCACCGTACAGGGGCCCGGACACCGGCTGCTAGCACCCGGCCGCACCCCGGCTCCCGGACCTGGCGCTCCCCGGCGCCCGGCGGGCTCCCGGACCCTTGGCCCTCGCGGCGCTCGACGGGCTTCCGGGACCTGGCTGCTCGCCGCGCTCGGCGGCTTCCGCGGCTCCCGGACCTTTGACATGCTGGCAGGTCCGGCAGGTCTGGCGGGCTCGGCAGGCGGCCGGGCTCGGCAGGCCCGCGGGCTCGCCGGACTGGCGGGGGCAGGAGACCGCCGCGGTGCGGTGGGCGGCCCGGAGCCGGGGGCGCATCACCTCACACTTCACCGCAATCGCACTGCACCCGCTGCACCCGCTGCACCGGCACGTACGGAACGGAAGATGACGGAAACAGAAACACTCAGGCCGCTCACTACGGAGCCCCCCGGGCGCGAGCAGGCCCAGGCCGCGACCGTTCGCGTTTTCATCGCCCTCGCCCCGCCCGACGACGCGAAGGACGAACTGGAGAGGGAACTTGCCCCCGCCTACGCCGCTCACCCGCGCATGCGGTGGAACCGCATCGAGGACTGGCACATCACCCTGGCGTTCCTCGGGGAGCTACCCCGCACCACACTCACGCTCCTGCGCCCGCCGCTCGCGGACCTCGCCGCGCGGCGCCGGCCCCTGCCCCTGGCGCTTCGCGGCGCCGGGCACTTCGACGAGCGGGTGCTGTGGAGCGGGATCGGCGGCGACCTCCAAGGGCTGCACCTGCTCGCCGCCGAGGTGCGCACCGTGGTCAAGGAATGCGCCATCGCCTTCGAGGACCGGCCGCTGCGCCCCCATCTGACGCTGGCCCGCTCCCGCCGCAGCGATCCCTCATGCGGGGTCCAGACCACCGCCGCCCGGCTGACCGCGTTCGCCGGCCGCCCATGGCAGGCCCAGCGCCTGCACCTGGTCGCCAGCAACGTCGGCCGCGGCCCCGGACCGATCCACTACCGCGACATCGCATCCTGGGCCTTCACCGGCCAGCACTGACAACCGCCCCCCACACCCCACGTCTCCCCCTCGGGGCCGCCCGGGTCCCCGCACCCGTACCCGGGGCCGGTGAGCCGGGGCGTGCTCTGCCATCAGGGTCCGGGCAGGTCGCGTGGGAAGACCGAGACATCCGCTCCGCACGTCATGCGGACAGGGGGCTGAAGGTTCTGCACACCGCCGTGGCGGGACGGAACGGCGAGTACGCGCCGTAGCCCCCCGACGGGTGAGAGGCACCGGGCAGCCGCTGGCCGCCGCGCCGCTGTACGACGGCGAGGCGGGCGCCGTACAGCAGGGGCAGGAGTGCCGGATCCAATCGGCCTGCCGGGCGGGACATGCCGCGCCGTCCAGCAGGCGATCCACGACATCCGCCCGTACCAGGAGGCGGACACCCACTTCCCACCCCTGTACGAACCGTGCACGCGGCCCACACACGCGGCCCACACAACAGGGACCGTGACGGCTGGAAGGCGGGACTGCGGAACTACGGCGGCCAGGCTGCAGGGGCGAGGCTGCGGGGGCGGGGCTCGCGGGGGCGGCCGACGGGGGGGCGGTTGCCCCGGCTCCTTCCCCGCCTGCGGGCCGCGCCGACGCTGAGCTTCGGCATCGGCCCTGTGACTCTGCCCACCCTCCCTTGACCAGGGAAGGAAGGGTTACCTAAGTTCAAGGTATGGCCCCCCATGACCCCGCCCCCTCCCCCGACGCCTCCGGCGCGTCCGCGCTGGTCGACTTCGCGGTCGACCTCACCTCGCAAGAGGTGCTCCGGCGCGCTCAGGTGATGGAGGCCCTCGGCCCCGACTGGGATCCGGTCGAGGTGCTGCTCGGCGAGGACGCCGCATACGACCTGCTGTACTCCGGGCTCGACGCGCAGCAGCAGCGCCTCTACGACGACCTGGTCGCTGCCGGCGTACTGCCCGCCCGGGGAGACGGCCGTGCTGCCGCTTGACCCCCAGGCCGACCCCGGACGCCGCGCCTGGGTGGCCTGCCCCAACTGTGCGGATGCGCAGGACTGCGAACCCTGCGGGCAGCAGCGGACGTGTTCCACCCACTGGCGCTATCTGCTCACCACCACCGGCAGCCTGCTCCACCTCCAGTGCCCCGCGTGCACGCACGTGTGGGCACACGAGAGCGGTTTCGGTGCCACCCGCTCCCTGTGGAACCGCCTCACCAGTACCCCGCCCGACCACTGACCCCAAACCACCCAAACGGGCCACCCAACCAGCCCCCCAACGGCCAACCGGCCCCCGGGAAGCCCCTTCCACGCACCAGCGCCGGCGCGCCGGCGCCGCCCGCAGCAGAACCGGCACGGGACGCCTCCGATCCCGGACGGGAAGCCACCCCACACCGATACCGCGCGGGCACCGGCACCGGCACCGGCACCGGACGACGAAAACGGCACTCTGCGACCCGGTCCCGACGCTCCTGAACCGCCTCATGCGCCCGCCGCCCACGCCCGGCCTGCCCCCGCGACACCCAGACCGTCCGGAACGGGGGCCGGGCAAGGCCGGCGGCTTCCGTCTCCCGGGGCGCGCCCCCATCCCCCGGTAGGCCCGTGGCGCGGGGCAGCCCGCACTCCCCCGAACCTGAACCGTCCCCTCTGCAGGGACGGCCCTGAACCATGGAGGGCCAGAAGTCGTCGTAGCCGCGGTACGGCGGCAGGCGCGGGTCAGGTCCAGGAACCCGGCGGGGCCGCCCTGCTCCTCCCACCCGCTCAGTGAGGAGTACGCGAACGAGGCGTCGTCCAGCCCGCCCACCTGCCGGACGCCGATGACCGTGGTCCCGCCGAGCGCGCCGCCCGAGTACGCGCCCCCGCCCTGCGCCGCCACCAGCGGCGGCCCCAGCGCCGGCGCAAACACCACACCGGCCACCGGGGGGGGGAAGACGCCCGTCGGCGAACGGCGACGGCCCAGTCCCGGCCCATGGCCCGGTACCAGCGCAGGTGGGCCCCAGGGGCTGACGGGCGCAGCGCGGTCATCTCCTCCAGCCCGGAATCGGCGGTGGAGCCTCGCGGGGTGATCACACGCTGGGCGTACACGCCCAGCGTGTGATTTCCGCTGGCGGCAGCTCGCTGACACCGGGTCAGGACAGAGCATCCAGCGCGTCCAAGGACAGGACGGCGAGCTGCACACACTGCCGCTGCCCTGCCTGGGGGGGCCGGCAGACGCGGGCCCACGGGCCGAAACCACGCTTCGTCAGCTTCCACTTCGCGCTGGCGATCTACTTGACCACAGGGTGGTAGTCGTCAAGGCTCAGGGAGCGGCGCTGCTCGTGGCCCTCCATGCGTTCGGGTATCAACGTGGACGTCCAGCACTTCGGCAGCTCCATCCTGGTAAGTGTCGGCGGGGAACTCGACAAGGACGCCGGGGCGGTGCTCCAGGCGCTGGACGGCGTCGCCGTCGACGCGCGGGACCTTTTGGTCGATCTGCACGGCGTGGTGTCCATGGACTCCGCCGGCCTGCTCCACTCCCGGCCCTGTACAGGCGCGCGGAGTGCCCGGTCTTGCGGATCCTGGCTATTGGCTCCGCATCGGGGCAGGCCCATCTTTACGACGCCCCGACACCAGAAGTCCTTCGAAGTCGAGCGCGCCGCCTCGGGATCCCACACCAGCAGCTCGCCGTCGAGGAGCAGTCCGGCGGGCAACTGCTCGGCGGCCGCCGCGACGAGGTCTGGGAAGCGATCTTGGATTAGGGAGCCGCGAGGCCGGGTCTGGAGCAGCACGCTGCCGCACGGTGCGGGCGCGGTGAACAGCAGGGTCCGGTGGCCGTCGTTCTCCAGACTTCGGTGTATCTCACGAGGCACACCGAAGTCTCGCGCCGCCGTCGCCGTACACCGCTGGACGATGCCCTACTGTCCTTCCTCGTCGACACAGATTCACGACCAGCAGGCGTTTGAGTTCTGCGTGTCCTGAAGCAGGCGGCCTTTGCCAGGTCAACCGACCTGGCAGCGAGCGACTGGGATCGTGCTGGAGCGAGCGATACCGCAATGGGCCAGCCGGTGTGATGAACTGCCTTGCGTTCACCGTTACCCACGAGGGGGAGATATGGCTGTCGACGTGCCGGCCCAGAAAGCGCCCGAGGCGGGCGATGCCGCACCTGCGCATGCCGAACAGGAGCACCGGCAAGCACGCCGTATCGAGGTGTGGTCGATCGTGTGGATGCTCCTTGCCCTGGTGATCTGGGGATGGTTCGCCTTCCTGATGCTCGCCGACTACGGCCCCGAGTTCGGGGACAAGGCCATGTGCCGAGGTCCGCTGGTCGGCCCGTCGTCCGAGGACAGTCTCTGCCGCGACGCGCTGCGCCAGTGGCCCGCGCTGCTGGGCATCCTCGCGCTGGCGGTCATAGTGACCGTTTCCGCGGCAGCGACTCTCGTGTACGCCAAGGTCCTCTCCCGCCTGGCGCACCGCGACAGGCCCGGGGTGCGGCCGCAGGACTGAGCGTGCGGCAGAGCAAGGATGCCAGGGCAGGCCTGAAGGACGAGATCCTCGACGGTCACGACCGGAACCAACTCCACTGCGGCGGCGCGTACAACCTGCCCTGGCGCCGGGTCGTTCCCATAGAGCCGGACGGTACGGCCGCGTCGGCCTGAGCGCTGCTGTGCCTGGCATTGGATCACGGCCTGTCAGAAATTCTGAGGGACGGGGGCCGATCAGGGGGCCCGCTTCATGCTCATGATCACCAACCCGGGCAGCACGGACGCGGTCGACGCCCTCCAACCAACGCCGTCAGCCGCTCCGTTGCAGCGTTGGCAAGGTGGTTCCGATGGCCGTCCGGCGCGTCGCAGTGCGGGTGACCGGGGTGGGGCGCTCGGTGTGTGCTTCCACGCCCCAGGCCGTGCCGGGAAGCGGTGACCGGGAGAATGAGACAGGATTCGACGTATCCACGCTGCCTCCTCTCGTGGGCCTCGCCGGTACGGGCACGCCGATCGCCTTCCTGCTCGACGGCACCCGGCAAGGTCGTTTTCCGTAAGCTTGGGTACCTGGGCCGACGCCGACGATGGTGCGTCTCTGGGTGCCCCGCACGCGACCAAGCCAGGTGTCGGCCTCAGCGGTTGTCCGGTCCGTGGGCGGGTCGCGGGTCGGGAACCGTTCCGCCGGATCCTGCGTGAACTGCTGAGGGACGGTCGGCGGGTGGAAGGGATCTGATGCAAGCGCGGACGAAGTTGAGCGTGGCGGTTTCAGCATGCGTGGCGCTGGTGGCGTGCGGATGCGGTCCGGAGACAGCGAAGGAGAACGTTGACGTGCAGCCTTCGCAGCCGTTGACGTCCACACCGGCGAAGGTGCCGTCGGGCACGCCGTCCGCGTCTGCCGGAACCGAGAAGCCGTCGGCCAGTGTGACCGGTAGCCAGCCCGGGCCCAAGACGAAGGAGCGCGCGATCCAGAGGTACGAGCAGTACCTCCACGGCCTCGGGCGTGAGGACATCGACACGGTCTGCGAAGTGGCCGGGCCCGGCGCGAAGAAGGCAGAGGACCAGGGATTCGGTCCGTGCACGTCGACCTACGTGATCGTGTTCCGGATGATCTCACCCGACCAGAAGAAGGCCCTGCAGACCGCGACGGTGGACCCGCAGCGCGTCCAAGTGCGCACCCTCGACAAGATCGAGATGCCGCTCGAAGCGGTCAAATCCTCCGCCACCTTCTCCGAGGAAGATTTGGGCAGCTACACCCTGGAGTACCTCGAAAACGACTACTACATCACCGACGGAAAGTGACCTTACGTACGCGAAGTCTCCGGCGGCAGACCGCCGTTCCCAGCTGATGCGCCGGCCACTCGTACGACGCGACACGCCGCCGCGGCGAGCTGCGCGCGGTGTGCGGCGCGCGGTGTGCGGTGTGCGGTGTGCGGGGATCCGGAGGCCTATGCCACTCTGCGCACCGCGGAAACGCGGTACGCCGCGCTTGCCGTGGGTGACCGCGTCGAGGCTGCCGAATGCTCGCGACCTCGCGGTCGAGGGGGAAACCGAAGGAGCACTGTGCGCGGATGTCATCCCTGTCCTCCGCAGGCCGTGGGCCGGGGCGAGGGGTCCCACAAGACGCCGGCGGCCCGGCAGCAGGCCGAGGCCTGCCGCGCGGCCCGGGTACGACGGGGGTCTGACACGCATACGCCGCGCCGGCCCCCGGACCGGACGCGGTCCGGGGGTGTGGTGTCAGCCCTGTCGGTGTCAGCCCCTGCGACGGCGGTTCCGGGCGACGATCGCGCGGGTGACCACGGGCGGGAGCAGGTCCTTGGCCAGCTTGCGCCAGCGGGCACCGGGCCTGCGTGCGGCGGCGGGAGCGGGGACCGGCGCCGGTTCCGGCCGCGGCGCGGGGTGTAGCGGCTGCGGGGGCACCGGCGCGACCACGCCCTGGTCCCCGATGCGTACCAGGGGGCGGCCGTCGATCACGTCCACGCCGTGCCAGAGATCGGTGCGCTCCTCCAGCCACGCGAGCAGTGCCGCCTGGTGGGGCTCCGGGTCGCCCCAGGTCGCGTAGAGCTTCGAGGCCGAGACGCAGACGGGGTGCAGTTCGCCCGTCACCACGGCGGTCCAGACGGCGGCCGCGACGCCGGGGCAGTGCTCGGAGCGGTAGTCGTCGAAGACCACCACGGCATCCGGGGTCGCGACAAGACGCGAGGACGCGATGTCCATGACGACGTGCTCGTAGAGGTGCGAGGCGTCGACGTGCACGAATCGGCAGCTCGCCGGCTTGACCCGGTCGGCGACGACCGAGGTGGGGGCTTGGATCAGCGTCGGCAGCGCCTCGTGGAAGGCCAGGTAGTTCGTCTCGAAGCCACGCCGCGTGAGCGTGGGGTAGGAGCTGCGGTTCTCCGCGACGTTGAAATCGTCCGTCGCGGGCGAGTCGAAGAGGTCGCAGACGGTGAACTCCTCACCGGGCCGGAGGTACCGTCCGAGGAAGATCGCGCTCTTCCCCAGGAAGGCGCCGAGCTCCAGCAGGTCGCCCTGCTGCCCCTCACTGCTGTTCTGACGTGTCAGGAACCAGTCGAAGAGCACCTGGTCGTACGCCGAGAACCAGCCTTTGACCTCGCCGTACGTGGTGGGGACGAGCGGGGCCGGCTCACCGTCGGGGGTGGTGACGGAAGCTTGTGAAACGTGCGACACGGAGAGTCATCCTCCAGCGGAGTGGCATCGATTTTCACGCTGATACCCGGCCGGGTAACGGAACCCTAAGCCCTCGGCGGACGTGTGACGAGACGTGAGCAGGATCGACCTGTGATTCCTGCCCGGCGCACCCCGGGCGCTCAGACCTCGGTCCCGCGGCGCAGCCGCTCGATGGCGGCGTTGCGGATGCGCCGGGTCCGGGCGGCGGTCGCGAGCGGGTACAGCGCCTCGTACCCGTCCCAGGTGCTGGACGGCGGTGCGCGGGCACCAGTCGGGCCCTCGTCTGCCGGCAACTGCGCCGCGCGGCGGTTCAGATGGGTGACCACCGCCGGCCTGGGCCGGTGCCTGGGCCTGGGCCTGGGCCTGGGCCGGGTAGGTACGCCCCAGTCCCAGTACCGTCCCCGGCCCCCCGGCCTCAGTCTCACTACCGGCCCAATCCCCGGCCCCGCCTCGGGCCGCCGGGCTTGTCCTCTAGGGTGGCTCACCAGGTGGTCCGTACTCTGCGGGCACTGACAACGGGCGCGAGAGCAGGTGGGGTTGATGGAGGCTTTGCGGCCCGGCGACCCGTTGGAGATCGGGGGGTACCGTCTGCTGGCGCGGCTCGGTGAGGGCGGGATGGGCGAGGTTTTCCTGGCCCGGACGGCGTCCGGGCGGCCGCTGGCCGTCAAGACCGTGCACCGGCAGCTGAGCCGGGAGGCGGACTTCGCCGAACGGTTCGACCGGGAGATACGCACCAGCGACCGGGTGCGCAGTGCGTGGACGGTCTCGGTGGTGGACTTCAGCCCGCCCGGAGCGTCACCGCAGTGGCTGGCCACCGAGTACATCGCCGCGCCGTCTCTGGGCGACTGGGTACGCCGGGACGGACCGCTGACGGAGGCGTCCCTGTGGTGCCTGGCCCGGGAGCTCTCGGCCGCGCTGGTGACCGTAGGGGAGGCGGAGGTGGTCCACCGCGACATCAAGCCGGCGAACGTGCTGCTGGGCCGGCAGCGGCCCTTCCTCATCGATTTCGGTATCGCCCGCACCGTGCGCGACCCCCGCCACACCCAGACGGGCGCGGTCATCGGCACGCCCGGCTTCCTCGCACCGGAACAGGCGACCGGCGCCCGGGCCTCGGCGCCCGCCGACGTGTTCTCCCTCGCCGCGGTCCTCGTCTACGCGGCCACCGGCCGCGGCCCCTTCCAGGCCGACGGCGAGGAACTGCAACTGCCCGCCCTCCTGTACCGGATCGTGCACGACGAACCCCAGCTCGACGGCGTACCGCGCACACTTGCCGCCCTGGTGAGGCAATGCCTGGCCAAAGACCCGGCCGGGCGTCCGACAGCCGGACAGCTACGGCAGCGGCTGGACGCCGCCGGCCAGGAGGACTGGGCCCGTACGGCGGCCCCGGCCCTGATAACGGAGATCGCCCGCCGCGAGGCCGACCTCCTGCGGCTCCTGACTCCACCACAGCCCCCGCACCACGCCCCGAACCACGCCGATCCCCCACCAGTCCCGCCACAGCAGCCGCCACAGCCGCCGCAGCCGCCGGATGCCGTGCTGCCCGGTGCGGTGCTGCCGGATGCCGTGCCCCCCGCTCCCCCGGTGCCGGCTTTCTCGCCCGCGGCCGTGGGCACCGCGCCGCCCTCCCCCGCCTTCGGCGGCGGGCGGCCCCTGCGGCCCCGGGTGGTGGGCGCGGCCGTCGGCGCCGCCGTCCTGGCCGCCGCCCTCACCTTCGCGATCCGGCTGCCCGGGGACGGCCGGCGCCACGACCCCACCACGCCCGCCACCCCCACTCCGTCCCCGGTGTCCCCGTCCTCGGCCGCGGCCGCGGCGCTGCCGGAGGCGTGGGTCGGGACATGGTCCGGCGTCGGCCCCGGGACGCCGCAGGCGGACAACGTCTCCCGGGCCAGGACCGGCGAGTTCTCCGTCACCGTCACCCTGAACGCCGCAGTGGTCGGCGAACTCGTGGGCCGGCAGGTCAGCGACCTCACGGAGCTTTCCACCGGACGCAACCTGGGCTGCACCGAAGCCCTCGAGCTGCGGCAGATCCGCCAGAACACCGCGGTCTTCGCGGCGGTCACCAGCCACCCGACCGACCGTGCGGCCACCTTCGACTGCCCCCGCGGCAACCTCTACGTCCTGACGCTGACCCCACCAGACCGGCTGACACTCGAAGCACAAGGAGCCCAGTCGGCCGGCGCCCCCTCCACCCTGACCCGCCGCCCCTAAACCCCATCCCCACCCCACCCCGACCCCCGCCCCGCACGGAAGCAGCTCGCCACCGCCGGGGCGGGCACCCTTCTGGGTCTCCCCGGGTCTCCCCGGCCTCCCGGTCTTCCGGCCCTCCCCAGGTCTCCCAGGTCCTCACGGCCCCTCTCGGGTTTCAGGTGTGCAGGGCGCGGGGGTGGTGATGGCGGGTGCGCAGCACCTCCAGCCGCTGCTGCACCAACTGCAGGTGCCGGGGGTCGGGTGAAGACAGAACACGCAGCAGGCCGATCAGTTCCGGCCCGAGCTCGACCACCGCCATCGCGTCCTTGAGCTGGGTCCAGCAGTACAGGGCGCCCTCCGCCGCCACCCCCACACCGGGGTCACCGGCACCCAGCCGGGCCAGGCGGGCCTGGCCCGTATCGATCCAAAGCCGCGTCGCCAGGGAGAAGTCTCCCGCCATCCGGGCCAGATCGGCACGGATCTCCGCCCACTGGGCCGCCTCCGGCGAGGCGTCCCCACAGGTGCGCACGACATGCTGCTCCCACGCCCGGGCCAGCGCCGCCGCCTCAAGGTGACGGCCCCCGACAGCCAGGGCGTGGAGATACGGCCGCGGATCCCCACCCCAACCCCACCCCGCAGCCGGACCGGAACTCGAAGCCGGACCCGAACCGGAACCCGAAGCCTGGGCGGGAGCCTGCGCCCGCGCCGGACGGGCGGGCACCGGCATGCCGGCGAAGTCCGCAGCCGGGCCCGAGGTCAGGGCGGCAGACGCCGGGGCGTCAGTCCGGGCCGAGCCCTGGACGGGCACGGCCATGAGGGCGGCGTCCGGAACCGGACCGGGAGCCGGGGCTCGGGCGGGTACGAGGATGGGGGCGGAGCCGCGGGCTGGGGCCCGGGCCGGAGCCGGAGGCGAAGCCGGTGCGGGCACGGGAATGTGGAAGGCATCCGGGACCTGTGCGGAGGCCGGGGCGGGGGCCGTGGCGGGGGCGGGGGCCGTGGCGGGGGCTGGCTGCCGCGACTGCGTCGGCGGCTGCACATGTGGCTGCGGATTCGGGTAAGGCTGCAGGTGTGCGGCTGCGGGGCGCATGCCGAGTTCGCGGGCGGTCGGCAGGACCAGCGTGCCCGGCGCCAGCGCCGCAGATCCCGCTGCCAGCGCATGCAGCGCCACGCTGGCAGGCCGGGCATGACTGCGGCGGAGCTGATCGATCCACTGCCGGGTGTATCCGCTCACCCCGCCCCCCGCCGCGGTGGCTCCGGGCGGGGACACCACCCCGTACACCTCGGCCCACTCGAACGCGGGCCAACTGCCGTACTCCCGCAGCAGCGGCCACGCCTCCTTGTCCGCAGCCAGATCCACAAGCACCGTGGTCAGCGCGGCCTCACGGCCCCGCAGTTCACTGCCCAGCCACTCCCACGGCAGAGAGGTGTAGCGCACGCTGGCCGACGTGGTCCCCGCCAACGCCAGATACAGCCGCCGCCCACGCCGGTCAGCGGTGAGCCGGCCCGAAAGATACAACAACAACGGCCCCGGAGCCGCAGCAGCCGTACGCAGCCGCGTCAGTACCGTGTTCGGATCACGGACCCCGTCCAAAGACACGCTGTCACAAGGCACAGCACTACCCAGCAACACACCGGCCGGCACCATCGCAAGCGCCGCCACATTGGCACTGGGCGCGAACTCCACCCTGCGCCGGCGCACCACACCATCCCCCGCAATCAGCAGGACATGCCCCCGCTGCCCACCCGGCTCATTCGAATCCATAAGCAGACGGTACTCACACCACCACACCCCACGAACACCCAACCACTCCCCCCACACCGAACACCGGCGAACAGCCCGGCGAGACCGGCACACAGGTTCCCCACCACCCCACAACCGGACAACCGGACAACCACTTCACACCCGGCCAAGCCATCGCGCACACGAGCCAGCCCGGCCACGCCACACCGTCAGATGGTCGTGATGGGCGGCAGCAAACCTGCAAGCCGGGGAGCGGCAGCGGAAGCCTCCAGACGCCAGAGCGGCGGGGGGTGCGCGCCGGTGGCGCCGGCCGACTGCGGGTACACGCCCGTTGCCGCCTCCCGAGTCGAGGTCCCCGGGCGGGTGTCAGGGCTGCGTGGCGCCGGTGTCGCAGGCCGGCCAGGACGCCCACCGGGCAGGGACGAAAGCGCCGGCCTCGCGGCGTACCTCCACAGCACCCGGCCCGGCGAAGTGAGCAGGCACCACCAGCTCCCGTCGCGCCGCCGCTCGCTCGAGGATCCGACGCCGCGTCACCGCCGCCCCCGCAGCGTCCAGGCAGAAACAGCTGCTGCACGACGGACTCAGGATCTGCACCGGACTGTGCAGGACGTCACCGACGAACACCGCCCGCTCGCCCCCCGACTCCAGACGCAGCACACAGGAACCCGGCGTGTGCCCGGGCGCCGACTCCAGAGAGAGGTGTTCATCGATACGCAGGGCGCCGTCCCACAGCACGGCCTGCCCGGCCCGGTGCACTGGCGCGATGCTGTCCCCGTAGACCAGCCGGTCATCGGGACCACGGCCGGCGCCGTGGGAGTTGCCCGGCCCGAAATGGAAATCGTCCGCCGCCGGGATGAGATAACGGGCACGGGGGAAGGCCGGAACCCACTCTCCCCCCGCATCACGGGTGTTCCAGCCGACGTGATCGGCATGGATATGGGTGTTGACGACGACGTCGACATCCTGCGGGCGGATCCCGGCCCGTGCCAGGGCACCGAGGAAATCACCGTTCCACCGGTGGAACTGCGGCGAGTGGGGGCGTTCACGGCCGTTGCCGACACCCGTGTCGACCAGGACGGTCTGACCACCGCTGCGCAGGACCCAGGTCTGCAGCGCCGTCACCGCCTGGTCGTCCTGCACCTGCCAGTGGTCCGGCGCCAGCCAGTGCTCGTTGTCCTGCCACACCCGGGCCTTCGAGTCCGGCACGAGACCGCCCGCCGGGGCGAACGGCCCCTGCCACTCCAGGACCCGGATGACCTCGACGTCCCCCAGCATGATCGTCTGCTTGCTCTCACTCGTCATACCTCCGACCCTAGGAACAGCCGGTGAGCCGCTCAATGCCCGCACTGCTCACGTGAATACGCAGACGTCTCACCTTTGATTCCATGGATACCGTCGATGGGTACGGTGGCCCGATGGACGTGGTGAGTGATGCGATCTCGGCCGTGCGGACCGGGCGGCCCTCCTCGGAGCGGGTACGGGTGAGCGGGAGCTGGTGCACACGGCTCGCGCCGTACGACGGCGCCGGTTTCCACGTCGTGCTGGAGGGGAGCTGCTGGCTGCTGCCCGACGCAGGGGCGCCCCTGTCGCTGGGGCCGGGTGACGCGGTGCTGCTGCCGTACGGCACCGGCCATGTGATCGCCGACGGGCCCATGGGGGCGGAAGCCGTCGAACGGGCGGTGCCGTTCGGACAGTGGGAGGCGATACAAGCCCCCGGGCGGGCCGCACAGGCCGCACAGGCCGCACAGGCAGGCATGCCCAGCGGGGCAGGCGGCGCTGGCGGGGCAGACAGGGCGAGCGGGCTACTCGAAGCTGGTGGACCGCCCGGGACCGGTGGGGTGACCGGGCTGCTCGGGCCTGGCAGAGCGGACGGGGCTGGCAGGGCCGATGGGGCTGGCGGGGCAGGCGGGGTGCGTGGTGGGCGCAGGGTGGTGGAGATGCTGTGCGGCAAGTACCGGCTCGACCGCAGCCGGATACACCCGCTGATGGCGGAACTGCCGACGGTCGTCCACCTGCCGAACCGGGTGGGCGTACGTCCTGAACTGCGGGCCGCCATCGACCTGCTGGGCCGTGAGCTGGACGGGCAGCGGCCCGGCTCGGGCATCGCGGTGCCGGGCCTCCTCGACCTGCTGCTCGTCTACATGATCCGTTCCTGGCTGGCCGAGGGCGGCAGCGGGGCATGGTCGGCCGTCCTAAGCGATCCTGTCGCGGCCGCCGCCCTACGGGCCCTGCACGCGGACCCGGCCGCCCCCTGGACGAACGAGGCCCTGGCCGCCGCCGCGGGGGTGTCGAGGCCCACGCTGGCCCGCCGTTTCACCGCTCTGGTCGGCCGGCCCCCGATGGCGTATCTCACCTGGTGGCGGCTGAGCCTGGCCGCCGCTCTGCTGCGCGGCACCACACAACCGCTGGCTGCGGTCGCCCGCCACGTCGGCTACGGCAGCCCCTACGCCCTTTCACACGCCTTCAGCCGCGAGTTCGGCACCACACCGGGGCGCTACCGCGCCGAGCACGCCCCCGCATCGTCGCCCCAGGGCGCCACCGAGTAAACCGCCTCCGCCACCTCGCCCGCGTGCTGATCGCCTGTCCGGCGCCGGTCACCCCCGGCGGGCCGGACGGCCGGTGGCGGGCAGGCGGCCGCTGGCATCTCGGTCGCCCTGGCCGCTCCCGCCGCGCCGGGCCGTGCGACGCGACCGGTGCCGTGGCGGTGCGGCACCGCAGAACGGCATCGCGTGCGCCGCCGACCCCGCGCCGTCGAGGGCCGATGGCGTCCGGTGACGGCCCGCTCCCCCGTGACCACTCCCCCGCCCGCCAGTCTGCGTGCCGCCGCCCCCGGGGCGGGACGGCGGGGCAGCGGGGTGCGGAGGTGCGGCAGGGGGACGGATGGGCGGATGTCAGGTGCGGGGCGTAGGCCCGTCCTCCAGCAGCAGTCTCTTCTGCGGTTTGCCCATGGCGTTGCGCGGGATGGCGGCGACGAAGCGGACCTCGCGGGGGCGTTTGTGGACCGACAGGTGGGCAGCGACGAAATCGGTGAGTTCGGCGCCGGTGACGTTCTGGGCGACGACGAAGGCGACGATCCGCTGGCCGAGGTCGGAGTCGGGGACGCCGACCACGGCCGCCTCGCTGACCGCGGGGTGGTCCAGCAGCGCGTTCTCGATCTCGCCCGCGCCGATCCGGTACCCGCCGGACTTGATCAGGTCGGTGGAGGCGCGGCCCACGATCCGGTGCACCCCGTCGCTCTCGTCGACGGCCGCGATGTCACCCGTACGGAACCAGCCGTCCTCGGTGTACGCGGCCGCGGTGGCCTCGGGCCGGCCGAGGTAGCCGGAGAACAGAGTGGGCCCGGTGAGCTGGAGTTCGCCGATACCGGCGCCCGGTTCGGCAGCGATACGCGTGGTGATACCCGCCAGCGGGGTACCGACCGTGCCCGGGCGGACTTCGCCGCCCGCCCGGCCGCTGACGGTGATCAGGGTCTCGGTCATCCCGTACCGCTCGACGGGCCGGTGCCCGCTCAGTCGCTCCAGTCCACGGAAGACCGGCGCGGGCAGGGCCGCACTGCCCGACACCAGCAGCCGGGCCCCGGACAGCGCGGCGGCCGCCGCCGGGACGCCGACGATACGCGACCACACGGTGGGCACACCGAAGTAGAGACTGCCGCCGACCGCCGCATACGCCTCGGGGACCGGCCGACCGGTGTGCACCAGACGGCTGCCGGTACGCAGCGCGCCCAGCACACCCAGGACCAGACCATGGACGTGGAACAGCGGCAGCCCGTGGACCAGAGTGTCCTCGGCGCTCCACTGCCACGCCTCGGCCAGCGCGTCCAGGTCCGCGGTGATCGCCGCACGGCTGAGGACCACACCCTTGGGAGCACCCGTGGTGCCCGAGGTGTAAAGAATCAACGCGGCATCACCTGGTGCAGGCGCCACCGTCGGACCGTCGGTTCCGGCAGGCGGTCGACGGGCGAAGCGGGCCTCGATCAGACGTGCGCCGGAGTCGGCCAGGATGTGACCGCGCTCGGCCGGACCCGCATCGGGCGGCAGCGGAACACACGGCACCCCCGCCAGGAGCCCACCGACCACAGCAGCCACGGTCTCCAGCGAAGCGGTGGCATTCACCGCGAACACGGAGACACCTGCCTCTTGAAGATCCACGGCCACCGCCCGCGCCGCACCGAGCAATTCCTCATAGGAAGCGGAACGACCCGCAACGGTCACAGCGTCCGCACGATCCCCGTGCACGCCGGTCAGGGCAGTCAACATGACAGCAACTCCGTTCGACAACGATGCGGGTCCCGCGGCCAGCCTACGGGGGCGACCCAAGCCGCTGTACCTCTATCATCGGCGGGACGTGACCACCCGACCATCGAAGGCGACACGGGACTCGACACCCTTCCTGACCAGTTCACGACACGGCTGACGAGCGGATCCCGATCAGGCCACGGCACAGTTCACGACCTGTTCTCGACCCAGTTCCCGCAACAGTTCACGAAACAGTTCACGACGAGTTTCGATCCGGGGGACCCCCACGTGGAAACGGCACGGTTCGCGTCACTGATCGCAGCAACCATCACCATGGGCCTGATGAGCGGCCTGTTCTACGCATTCGCGGTATCCGTCATGCCCGGTCTGGCACGCAGCGACGACCGGACCGTCATTGAAACAATGCAACGCATCAACGTGGCCATCCTCAACGGCTGGTTCCTGCTCGGCTACCTCGGGGCGCTGGTCTTCACCGGGGTGGCGGTCGTCCTCCACGCCACCGGACCCGGCGGACGGCAGGCGCTGGTGCCACTGATCGGGGCGCTCGTCGCCTACATCCTGGCCATGGCCGTCACGGCCCGGGTCAACATCCCCCTCAACAACGCCCTGGAACAGGCCGGGCCCGTCGAGCGGATCACGGACGCGGCCGCCGTCCGCCGCGCCTTCGAGGCACCGTGGAGGCGCGCCAACACCTGGCGCGCGATCCTCTGCACCCTCGCATTCGCCCTGCTGACCTGGTCGCTGGTCCTGCACGGCCACCACCACTGAACCGCGCCTTTCAGGCCGGCCCGCAGAGCCCCTCCGCCCTGCCAACAGGCTGCCGGAAACGGACCCGTGACGCCAGGCGCGCCGAGACCGAAGTGGTGGCCGACCGCCGACTCCCGCACAGCATCGGGACCGGCTACTACGGCCAGGACGCCAGCGGGTCCTACGACCTCTCCATCCTGGTCAACGGTGCCGTGGCGCACACCAGCCTGCCTGCCGGCCCTGACCAGGCGGTGCCGCGCAGGCCGGCCGGTCAGGCCGGCGTGAGGCTCAGGCCTCCCGATCCCGACCGGAACCGGTCGATCACGCGCGCCTCGCCGAGGACGGCCAAGGGCGGTGTCCCGCCGGCGGCCAGGTGCTTCACGGTCAGCCCGAACCTGCCCTCGAACAGGGCCGCAAGGGTGTCGGCGTTCTCCTCGGTGCACCGGCCGGACAACTGATCCTCGTCCTCGGCGGCATCGGCAGGAGCAGGTGGGGGTCCTCCAGCCGGAGAAAGGCGCCTGCCGCCCCTGTCGTCGGCCACGACGAGCCCGGCGGACGGTGCCTCCATGGCGCGATCTTGGTTTGCGCCGGGATCCAGGCGACCACAGCGGACCGGTCGAATTCGGGACTCGCCGTCGTACCGCCCACCGGCGCCCCCTCGACTCCTGACACGTCCGTCCAGCACTGCAGCGTTCTCGCATGTGGGCCTGCGGTCGCTGCGCTACCTCAACATCGATCCCGAGGCCGACGCCGTGCTGGATAACGCCGGCCTGGTAGCCGTCGTCGGCCCCCACCTTGGTCACGCACGGATGTTGCCGCTGCCAACTCGGTCAGGGACTGCTTGCCGCCGACTTCCCGGAACTCGCCGAGGAGGTCGGACGGCGCGCTGCCGCGATGAGCCAGGCCGACGCCCCACGGGACCGGCCCGCGGTGGCGGTTGCGCCGGGTGACTGCGGCCACCGATGTTCGAGTACGGTCCGGCCGACCGCGCGCAGCCAGCCCTCCTGGTCGTGGCGGCCGAGGACGAGGAGCCCGGGGCAGGTCAGGGTGCCGGCGATCGCGCCGACAGTCGTCTCAGCGATACCGCGTCTTCTGATCTTGGTCCAGCCGCGGTATCCGTGCAGGTAGCGCTGGGAGATGGTCTGGATCAGGAGGCCTGCGACGCCGGACACGTCCGTCCAGGACTCCACCCATTCCCATGGCTGGCCAGGTCCGTCGTGATTGGACACAACGTCCAGGGGGCCGGCAGGGCGTGCTCGGAGAACAGGTTATTCAGCAGGACAGCGCCGCTCGGCGTACGGGCGGGTGAGGAGCTCCTGGCCGTCCTGCTGCAAGACGTCGAAGGCGACGAAGTAGGCCGGCCACCGGGCGGCCAGGCCGGCGGCGCCCCGGGCGCGGGTGGCGGCCCGGCGCTGCAACGCCCCGAACGGCAACCGGCCCGCTTCGGGGTTCCAGACGACCAGTTCGCCGTCGACGACCAGGCCGTGCGCAACTGCGCCTCGGCGGCCGCCACCAGGCCCGGCCACCGGTCCTGGACCAGCGGCCCGCAACGGGTCTGCGCCAGCACGGTGCCGCCCAGGCCGGCCGCGGTGATCAGCAGCGTCCGGTGCCCGTCCAGCTTCTGCTCGTACGCCACCCCCGCCCGCAACGCCGCCGGGCCCGGCACCGACTCAGCGCCCTGCACCCTGCACCCTGCACCCTGCACCCTGCACCAGCGTCGGCTCGACCGGTGGCCTGAGCGTCACGAGACCTCCCCCACGCCTTACCCCTCTTCCAGGGTCGGCCAGACCAGCCGGAGGCTGCCCTGCAGGCGGCCGTCGCATCATCCATCCGAGGGGCGCAGCCCACGACGCCGCCGACGTAGCCGTCAGGGGCGCGCTCAAGGGCTTCTGCGGCACGGCGGAGGCATGCGCCGCTGGTCCCTGCCCCTGCTCCTTGGCACACTGCTCGCGTCCTGGCCGGTCAGTGACCGGCGTGACCGTCGTTGTGACCAGGGGTCGTGGAGGCGGGGGTGGGCTGGGCGGAGGTGTTGGGCGCGGGGGTGGCGGTCGGGGAGGAGCCGGTGGTCGGGGTGTGGTCGTCTGCGGCGGGTTCGTCGCCGTTGCCGTGGCTGTGGCCGCCGCCGGGCGTGACCGCCATGGACGCCGCTACTTCGCGCAGGCCGAAGAAGGCGAGGGCCGCGACCGCGAGAACGGTCAGGCCCAGGACGCTGAAGATGCGGCGGGTAGAGGTGTCCGCGTCCTTGATCACGTAGGCGACGAAGGAGACGACGATGCCGGCCGGAACAAGGACGGCGCCGCGGGCGGGGAAGTCGTCGAAGTGCTGGAGACCACCACTGAGCATGCCGATGCCGAAGGACAGCAGCAGCGAGGAGCCGATCACGACGAGCATGCGCGGAAGGCCGGGCCGATCGCGGGTGAGGAGGAACTCGTTGAGGACGGTCGCGGCGAGGAAGACGAGCGCGCCGTAGGCGGCGATGCGGGTGTAGCGGTCGGGGTCGAGGGGGTGGTGGACGACGGCGCCGCTGATGAGGCCGGCGCCGACGAAGTAGCCGACGTAGCCGAGGTAGCGGGCGGCAAGCGAACGCTTGCGGGAGGACGCGGCCTTGCGCCGCGCAGCCCGTCCGGCAGCGGGAGCACCGGATGGGGTCTGCGGGATGTGCGCGTCGAGGAGCTGGGCGGAGGTCATGGTTGCGAGTTCCCTTAGGTGCGGACGTGGCTCATCACCCGGCGAACCGCAGGGCAGCGGTCCGGGATGGACGATGAAAATGTGGGCAGATCGGGGCAAAAAGCCCGGATCTATACCTGCTGCACCACTGAACTGAGGGAACTGCGCAAAGGAGGAAGACCGAAAGGCAGGGTCTGGGTCCACGGCTGCGGCGCCGTCGCGGCGAAGACGGCAGTCCGCACGACGATGGCGGTCGGGTGCGGGAGGTCGCAGCCTTCCTCCGGGTGGCCGGAGGCGCACGCCTCCGCCGGGTGCGAATGCCCGCTGCCGTCGTCGCCATCCCGGTCGTGCTGCTGGGCATCGCGGTGATGCGCGCCGCCGGTGTCGGCGGGCGCCAGGTGGGGCATCGTGGGGGCGCCGCCGGTGACGTGCGCGGAGGCGCTGTCGGCGCCGGCGGCGTGGGTGTAGAGGACCGCGAACAGCAGCGCGGCCAGCCACAGCAGCCGCAGCGGGCCCGCCTGGTGGCGGGTCCGCGGGGTGCTGAACGCAGGGCGGGCCGTCATCACTCCGTGACCCTATCCGGCAGCCGGCGGTCGCCGTCCAGCGGCCCCTTTGTTGATCACACGAAGCGGAGGTGTCGGCGGGTTCAGGGAAACGGGCGCAGGCCGTCGAGGGTGACGGCGACCAGGCGGGTCACGGCGGCCTGCGAAGGGAGGGCGGCCGCAGCAGTCAGGGCGTGGAGGCAGTAGTGGGCGAGTTCGGCCGCCGGAACGTCCGAGCGCAGGTCGCCGGCTTCGGTTGCCTCGGCGAGCAGGTGCTGGAGCATGCCGTGCAGGTGCCGCTCCGCGTGGGTGACGTGCTCGCCCTGGTGCAGGAGGGCGGCGAGTTCGCCGCCGTGCCGCTGCCGGGCGATTCCGGCGTACGCCACCAGCACGGCCTTCAGGCGCTCCACAGCCGTGCCGTCCTGGTCGCGGATGCCCCCGAGCTGCTGGACGTGGGCTGTGACCTGGCGTTCGTGCCAGGCCAGTAGCACTGCTTCTACGTCGGAGAAGTACTTGTAGAGCGTGGCCCGCCCGATTCCGGTCTCCTCGGCGATCTGCGACATGGTCACCGATCGCAGCCCGCTTTCGGCCACCAGCTTTGCGGTGGTGTTCAGGATCGCCTCGCGCACGGCGGCGCGGTGCGCGTCGATCGTCTCGTTCCACAGCTTGGGCACCCACCCAGGATACGGACGTCCACAGGGCATACACTCGGTTTCAGATGGAGACAGAGTGTCTCGAAAAAACTGGAGGCGTCATGGCAGGCTCACCGGACCGTCACGACGGCGACGGCGACGGCGAGGGGCCACCGCGCTGGGTGAAGGTGTCCGCGGCGGTCGCTGCCGTCCTGATCGTGGTGTTCGTGATCGTGCACCTGGCCGGCGGCGGCATGACGGGGCATGGGTCGTGAGCCCGTTCCCGCAGTGGCTGCGCAAGCTCGCGCTCACGCTCCACGTGACCGCGTCGGTCGGCTGGCTGGGCGCGGTCGCTGCGTTCCTGGCCCTTGCCGTTGCAGGTCTGACCAGTGGCGCACCCCAGACGGTGCGGGGCGCGTACCTGGCCATGGACGTGGTGGGCTGGTACGTGATCGTGCCGTTCAGCGCCGCCTGTCTGCTGACCGGTCTGGTGCAGTCGTTCGGCACGGTGTGGGGGCTGCTCCGCCACTACTGGGTCATCGCGAAGCTGCTGATCACGGTGGTCGCGACCGTTTTGCTGCTGATTCACATGCAGCCGGTCGGCCACCTCGCGGACGCGGCTGCCGGGGCGGCGCTTGCGGGCGGCGAGCTTGAGGGCATGCGCGTCCAGCTGATCGCGGACGCGGCCGCAGCCTTGGTGGTGCTGCTCACGGCGGCCGCGCTGTCGGTGTTCAAACCGCGGGGGATGACCCGCTACGGGCGCCGCCGCCAGCGCGGGCAGGTCCCGCAACCAGGCTGAACCGCTCGCCGAGCCGGTGGGCGGGCGCTCTCGATCAGCCGAGGGCGCCGAGGGGTTCGTTGCATGCCTGTTCGCAGGAGCGGCAGGCTTCGGCGCAGACGCGGCAGTACTCGTGCATGTTCGCGTGCCGTCCGCATTCGTCGGCGCACGTCTTGCAGACCATGACGCACGCCTTGAGAGTCGCGGCGGTGATGTCGGCGCCGCGAGCGGCAGGGGCTCGCATACGTGGTGAACCGCGTGGTGACCCGCTCCGCCACCCCTTGCGCCGAGGCGGACTCACGCAGCTGACCCAGACCGACTTGCCGATGACACCAACGAGTCGTGCATCGTGATGCAGGACATCGAGGGCAACGAGGGCAACGAGTTCTGTCTCGACTGAGCGTCATGGCGGCGTTCGCGGCGGTGCTCGAGGCCCCGGGCCGGTGCCCCTTGGCCGCCGTTCGCGAGGCCGTGGTCGCGGCTCACGAGATCTCCCCAGCCGTGACCGGCAGTTGCGGGGCAACCTCAGCCCTATGCAGCCGAGCCGACGGCCTGTTCCAGGGCTTCCAGGACGGTGTCCCTGAACAGGGTGGCCTTGTAGCCGGTCTGCGGCAGGGGCCGGCAGCGGGCGAGTACCGTCGCGGCCGCTGCGGCGAGGACCCCCGGGGTGGCCTCGCGGCCGATGACGGCGGCCTCGACCTCCGTCAGCCGCAGGGGGACGCGCGCCACCCCGCCCGCCGCGACGGCGGCGTGCGTGACGGTGGCGCCGTCGAGTGCGACCCGGGCGGTGACCTCGACCAGGGGCCATTCGGCATAGGCACGGCTGGTGGCCCGGTGGCAGGCGGCGCGTTCACCGGCCAGGGGTGCGGGCACATGGACCGCGGTGAGGATGCAGTCCGGCGGCAGCAGGTGGTCGGCGTGGAAGAGCCGGTCGCCGTCCCCGTACAAGTCCGCGACGGCCCGCGGGGATTCGCCGTGGATCTCGACCTCGGCGTCGTAGGTGAGCAGGGCCATCGCGAGGGTGGACGGGTGCGGGGCGACGCACGGGCCGTCGCCGCTGACCACGCCGAAATGGTGGTCGCCCTGGCGCGCGGGGCAGTCGGTGCCGCCCTTCTGGAAGCAGCTGACGTGCGGATTGCGGTAGTACCAACAGCGGTTGCGCTGGAGCAGGTTGCCGCCCAGGGTGCCGGCGGCGCGGATCTGCGGAGTGGCAGCGGTCCCGGCCGCCATCGCGAGGGCCGGCCAGCCGGCGCGCACCTGCGGATCGGCGGCCAGAGCGGAGAGGGTGGTCAAGGCGCCGATCCGCAGCCCGCCGCCGGGCAGCGGTGTGCAGCCTCGCAGGTGGCTGACGCCGTCGAGGTCGGTGAACGGTCCCGGGGAGACGCCGCTGCGCTGCCGGGCGGTGGTGTCGGTGCCGCCGGCGCGCAGCTCCCCGCCGCGGGCGAGGACGGCGGCCGAGAGGTCGGTGAGGGCGGTCTCGGTGCTCACGTACCCAGTCCTTCCAGGAGCCGGTCGGGGCGGATGGGCATGTCGTACGGGCGCCAGCCGGTGGCGTCGTGGACCGCGTTGGCCAGGCACGCCGCGGTGGGCAGGGTCGCGATCTCGCCGAGGCCGACGCCACCTCCGGGGACGTGCTCGAAGCCCTCCTGATGGAAGTGGACGGTGATCTCGGGGGTGTCGCCGATCCCGGGGATGCGGTAGTCCTCCAGGTTCTCGGTCAGCACCCGACCGGTGACCGGGTCGGTGCGGCGTTCCTCGTACAGGGCGTAGCCGATGCCCTGGACGACGGCGCCCTCGCACTGGCTGCGGGCCAGCCGGTCCTCGTGGATGCGGCCGGCGGCGATGCCGCTCCACACGCGCAGCGGGCGGATCCGGCCGAGCCGCGTGTCCACCTCGACCTCGGCGACCTGCACCGATCCGGTGAAGCCGCGGCCGACGGCGATACCGCCGAGAGGGAAGGGGGTGACGAAGCCCCGGCGGTCGCGGGGGCGCCGGCCGGTCACCCGTACGCCGTTCGCCGCGTCCAGCCGGGCGGCGATGTCCCCTCCGCCGAGCGCTTCGCGCAGCCGTGTGGCGGCGTCCGCGGCGGCGGGCACGATGGAGGGAGTGGTGCGGCTGCCGCCCGAGGTGGGGCCGTGCACGGCATCGCTCCGGCCGACCTCGGCGCTCACCCTGTCCTCCGGTACGCCGAGGCCCTCCGCGACGGCCCGGCGCAGCACGGTCCGCGAGCCCGTCCCCATGTCCTGCACGGCGCAGCGAGCGACGACGACCCCGTCCTCGACGGTGAGCTCGACCTCGGTGACGGGATCGAGGAAGTACAGCCAGTTGGCCGCCGCGACGCCGACGCCTCGGCGGAACCGCCCGGTGCCGCCGCGAGGTCCCGACCAGACCGGGAGCGCGGCGGCCCGGTCGTACAGGGCGTGCCGCTTCGGGTTGCCGTCCCAGCGGCGGCGCAGGGCGATCGGGTCCCGGCCGAGCCGGTGGGCCATCTCGTCGACGGCCTGCTCCAGGGCCCAGCACATCGTGGGCCCGCCCGGGCCGCGGAACGGGGCGGCCGGAGGCCGGTGGGTGAGCGTGTCGAAGTCACGGAGCCGGCGCGGGGCGTTGCCGTACATGAACCGGGCCAGCGCCGCCACGGTGCCGCCCACCGACACCCCGCCGTCGGTGTCCGCGTCCATGGCCAGCGCACTCAGGTCGCCGGCCGCGTCCGCGGCCATCGCGAGCCGGATCCGGGCGCCGGGCCGGTAGCCGCCGTCGACGAGCTCCTCGTCCCTGTCGAGCACCACCCGTACCGGGGCGTCGTGCAGCCGGGCCAACTCCACCGCGGCGACGACGTCGGAGGTCAGCCCCATCTTGCAGCCGAAACCGCCACCGACGTGGACGGCGCTCGCCACCACCCGTTCGGCGGGCACACCGAAGCGCTCGGCGGCGAGCTCGGCCACCTGCCTCACCGACTGCGTGGACACCTCCAGGTGGAGGGTGCCGTCGACCCACTGGGCCAGGCAGGCGTGCGGTTCGAGCGGGGTATGGGTCTGGGCGGCGGTGGTGAACACGCCCTCGACCACCCGTTCTGGGTTCCGGGCCCGGGCGTCGAGGATACGGCGCACGGCTGTGGCGGGGCGCTTGCTCATGGCGGACGGGCCGCGCAGGTTGCCGCGCCAGCGGGCGGGCACCAGCTGGGGGGTCTCGCCGGACCCCGGCGCCCGCTTGCGCGCCGCCTTGTCCTCGTAGACCAGTGGTCCCTCGCCGGCCCGGGCCAGGCGGGCGTCCAGGGCTGCCGGCAGCACCTCGTAGTCCACCGTGACCCGCGCCGCGGCCGCCCGTGCGGAGGCCCGGTCCGGCGCCGCGACGGCGGCCACCGGCTGTCCGACGTACCGCACCACCCCGTCGGGAGGCAGCAGCGGCACAAGCGGGAGGTCCCCGGCCTCCAGGGACCGTACGTGCGCGTGCGCGTGCGGCGACCGGATGATCACCCCCTCCAGCAGCCCCTCGGGGCGCAGGTCCGTGGTGTAACGGGCCGATCCGTCGACCTTCTCCGGGGCCTCGGCGCGCGGGACCGCCTGCGCCTCCCCGCCGGTCGGCGCCGTGTCGTAGTCGCCCGCGCATGCGGCGGCCACCGCGCTGAAGATTCCCTCGTACGCGCCGCACCGGCACAGGTGGCCTGCCAGCGCGTCCGCGATCGGCTCCCGCCCCGGCCGGGTACGGCCGTGGTCGGCCCGCCACCGCTCGAAAAACGCCGCAGCCTCGACCACGAACCCCGGGGTGCAGTAGCCGCACTGGAGGGCGTCCTCGCCAGCGAAGGCACGCGCCACCGGGTGGCCGGACAGGCCCTCCACCGTCGTCACCCGTCGGCCGGCCAGCACGACCGCCGGGGTCAGGCAGGACACCCTGGGCTCACCGTCGACCTGGATCGTGCAGGCCCCGCACACCCCGCCCGCACAGACCAGCTTGGTGCCGGTCAGACCCAGCCGGTCCCGCACCACCTCCACGGCGGCCGGGTCGTCGTCCACGTCCACCGCGCGTCGGGCGCCATTGACCTCGAACTCCACGAGACGTACTCCTCAGCCGCGGGGTGGCGACCGCCGTGCCTCGCGCTCGCCTTCACGCTCCTTGATATCCCGCTCCTCGCGTCGGCGCAGGTCGGCGGGCGCCCGGCCAGGCCGTCCGCACCGAGTCCGAGCCCGGGGGCGCCGCACTTCTCTTCGGCCAGGGGCAGTGCGGCGGTTCGGCGGTGGGGCAGTGCGGCCAGACGGGGGACGCACGGCTGCCAAACCCGAGGAAACCCGATTACCTCACTGTCGAACACGCGGAAATCTATGCTGGCTGAAGTAGACATTGGGCGGTGGCGTGGTTATGGTTTCTCTCGTAGCCCAGAGAGACCGCAGGGCCCGGCAGAGACGAACTGCCGGGCGCAGTACCCGCAGTACGCAGTACCCGCAGTTGCAGTACGCCAGGACGGTGCGGTGGCGGAGTTTCGAAGCCAGAGCGTTTGCAGGACGGCGACGGGACTGGCGACCGGACCGGGTGGCCCGCAGTGATCAGGGGCCGCCGCAAGCAGTACCGCAGTACGCAGTAACGCAGTGGCAGTACCCGTGGTAAGTGCAGTCGCAGTACCCAGCAGTGAAGTCAGTGAGCAGCACCTCGGTGAAGGCGTCGGCTGCGGGCGCGCGCACCGGGAAGTTCGGCAGTGGGGTTCCAAGCCAGAGCAGACGCACGATGGGCGACGGGGCTGGCTGCCGGAAGCGTGGCGCTGTCACAGGCCACCGAGTGGTTCGCAACACCGGCAGTACGCAGTAGGGCAGTGCCAGCAGTTCGCAGTCCCCCGCTGTAGCAGTTGATCACCGAGGGAAGAACGGAGGAACGCGCGCCATCAGGATCGCCCGGGCGTAAGGCTGAGCCCGGGTACCGCAGGACATCGATAGTGAGGTGGTCTCCGGTCGAGCAACCGCGATCCCCGCACCCCCGACAGCATTCCGGTCGGGCATGCGGAAACAGAAGGCCGGCACCGAACTGGCGTCGGCGGATGGTGTAGAAATTCCTTCGGGGCCCTGGTGCCGTACGGCACCAGGGCCCCTCCACGTGTTTCAGAGAGAGGTGCAATGACAGCAGAGAATCCGACAGGCCCGCTCGGCGGCCACCTGGACGACGACGACTACCCCGCGTACACCATGGGCCGGGCCGCCGAGATGCTCGGCACCACCCCGGGCTTCCTCCGCGCCATCGGCGAAGCCCGCCTGATCACCCCGCTCCGCTCCGAGGGTGGCCACCGCCGATACTCCCGCTACCAGCTGCGCATCGCAGCCCGTGCCCGGGAGCTCGTCGACCAGGGCACCCCTGTCGAGGCCGCCTGCCGCATCGTCATCCTCGAGGACCAGCTCGAGGAAGCCCAGCGCATCAACGCCGAGTACCGCCGTGCCGCCGGGTCGTCCAGTCCGCCGACCGCGGTCTGAGTCGAGCGGGCCCGCCGATCTCGGCGGGCCGCGCCGAAGCGTAGGCACGACCCCAACCACTGTCACGGTCTTCGTCTCGGCGACGGCAGGCGTCCCCGCGCATGCGTTCAGCCGACCTCAGCCGCAGAGGCGCGCTCGCGGACCCGAGCTGCCATGTCGAGCTGCTCCGGCTGGGTGTGCGCTGTGGAGCGGAGCAGGGGCGCACCTTGCCGTTCGGGCCGGTGACGAGCCGAGTCGGTGATCTTCTCGCGCGGCGTGTCGGCTGCACCCGGTGCTGCGGGAATCAGCCTGCGGGCCAGGAGGCGGCCAACCCAGTGCCGCCCGCACACCGGGCACGGTGAGGCGCCGGCAGGAGTGTACGGGGAGGCCACAAGGATGCCGTCGCGGGAGAAGTACTCCCAAGTGCCGCCCTCATCGCTGTACTGCTGGACGTCGTAGTCGACACTCCAGTCTTGCCAGCACTGGCCGCACGTGAATTCCACCCGCTCCAATGCCATCTCGGTGATCATCTCCCCCGCCTCCCTTCGGCTGTCACTTTCCTGCTACCTGATCCATATACCCGTTCCGAGGTTGTCTTGACAACGTCGCCCGCGGGTTTTATGACGATGGAGTGAAGGGGTCGATCCGGCTATCGGGGAGGTGAGATCAATGAGCGGATCGCGCCCGTCGCGCGACCATTACGCCGTCCTCGGTCTCCGGGCGGAGGCGTCGCCGGAGCAGATCACCAGCGCCTACCGCACACTGATCCGCGCCCTGCATCCCGACACCCACCCCAATGGGCCGCCGCCGGTCGGCGCGGAACTCGGCGAGGTCATCAACGCCTACCAAACCCTGCACGATCCACTGCGGAGGTCCGCCTACGACGCCAGCCGCGGTCAGAAGCGGCAAGCTGTGAGCCGTCCGGTGCGGATACCCGTACGAGTGAGGTCCGCCCCGGAATTTGCGGCACGGCCTTATCCACGCTATGCGGCGGGAACTCGTACGGGTGTATATCCTGGCACCGCACAGCCATACGAAGAGCCATTCGATCAACTCATAGCCTGGCTGTTTTACGGCATATAACTTGCACCAGCCGCCGGCTTCGTATGGGCCCGGGTGGAATTCAGGCGGCGTTAGGCGGGCGTTGCGCCGGACTCCCACAGCAGAAGCTGCAGGCCGGCCGGCTTCTTACGCCGCCTGCCCGCGGCTGCAGCAGGCTGCGACTATCCGCCTTCGCCGAGGTGGCGTACGACGGTGTCGGGGCCGGGGCTCATGAGGGTCTCGTGTCCGTCCTCAAACCGGACGCGGTACGGCGGGTTGCCCTGTTCTCCCAATACCTCGATGACCTCGGCCGTCCGGTCATGCTGACCCACGATCCGCCCGTGCACCACGATTCGGTCGCCCACATTGGCTTGCATCCCGTTTCTCCCGTTCCGAGGCTGTGATGGTCCTCTGACCGGGGCACTACCCGCACCGGCTCTCCGCAACGCCCAGAATCACCCGAATGCGGCGTCGGCACCGCCACATGACAGGGAAGACCCCCCAGAAGAGCAGCACCGGCCCCGCCGAAGGGCCTCCGTCCAACTGGCGATCTTCGCACCTCCGCTACGCCGTCGGCCGCTGACTTCCACTTCGTACTTGAAACTACAAGCAGTTTTTTATGTAGAAGTGGATGGGTTTGGAGCCCATTTGTGGCCAGAGGTGGCGACCAATTGATGGGGCGGCCACCGGTGGCCCTGGGTGGCATGAGGTCTACGCGACGTATAGAGGCGAGTGGAGATGCGCCGAGGTGGTGATTCGCTAACCCGTTCAGCAGCCACAGTGCCCTTGTGGACCGGAGTGGCAACCTCGTTCCGGCGACGGAGATAGCTGCGGCGGCTGTCGATGCGTGGTGGACGGTCACGGCGTGGAGTCCGGGTGCGCAGCTTCTGCTTGGTACGCGCCTAGGTAGTTCGTACATGTCCGATGGGCCGTCCGCGTAGTTGTAAGGCCCACCCCAAGCGAGCCTGGCTCAGGAGCCCTGGAGCGCTTCGCGTCCGTGCTCGCGGGCGCAGCCCACGGAGCGGCGGCCTCCCGCACCGGCGCCGCTGCAGCGGGTGCGCGGGTGGCGGCCGAAGCGGGAGCGGGAGCGGGCGCGGGGACCCGGCGGGGAGGCGCGGTCCACGGGTCACCGGCCGCACCCATGCGCGCGGCCAGCATGTCCCTCGCCGGTACCGCGGCACCAGCCGCAGGAGCAGGGGCCGGAGCGGAGGCCGGAGCAGAGGCCGGAGCAGAGGCCGGAGCGGAGGTGGCCGCCGGGGTGGTTCGAAGCCGGGGCGGATGCGGGGGTCTTGGCTGCGGCCGCGGTGACGCCGGCGACGACCTGGTCCACGCCGACCCCAGCACGGTGTGCGTCAATCCGGGCGAGATCGATCGAGGCGGCCCATCGCGGCCGCGATGTCCGGCCAGGCCGGGCACGCCAGGATCGTGTCGCGGATGGCCGCCCGCGACTTTCCCGGACGGCCCACGCAGCACACCAACAACTGCTAAAACACGACCAGCGCTCGGACCATGGGGCTGGGGGGCGGCGGGCCCTGGCCGGCAGCGGTCAGGCCAGGAAACGCTCGACGGCCTCGCGGGCGCGCGCGTTCGAGGCCGCAGCTTCGGCCAGGGACCGGGCGAGGGCATCGATCCACTCGTCCAGGCTCACGGGGCGCCGCGAGAGCACGATGCCCCGTACCTCGTGGCGGATCTCCCCGGCCACCAGGCCCCGGTCCATCCGCAGCGAGAGCCGCTGCTCCCCAGCGCGACGTCCAGTTCGGCGACCGAACCCTCGCGCCCGGCCACCCGTTCCGCGACGGAACGTTTGCGCTTGACCCGTACGGCGCCAGGCGGCAGCGAGTCCGCCAGGTTCGCAGACAGCACGTTGACGTAGAGGTTCAGGTCCGCGCTGTCCCGGCGCAGCGCCGCGGCCAGCAGTTCCACTTCCCGCTCGGACATCGAGGCCCAGCACCACGGTCGGCCGGTCGATGATGTGGTCGTCGCGCAGCGGGCGCACTGCAGTCCCGATGGCGAAGAACTCCGTGGTGTGCGATCCCCAGCTGTGCGAGTGCTGCCTCAGCTGGACCGCCACGATCCCCTCGGCGTCCAGGGCCTTCCCCTCCGCTTGCATGCGGCTCATCGCCAGCTCGCGCGCGTCGTAGAGCGCCTGGGTGAACGTCTCGATCTCGACGTTGCGGCCCGTGGGGGGGGGGGGCGGTGGGGGGCGCCGGGTCCCCCCCGGGAGAAACCCCCCCCCCCAAACAAAATGAAAACCCCCCGGAACGCCCCCCCCACGCAGCCGGAA
>NZ_JBSGZI010000020.1:0-62064 GCF_053610945.1 Streptomyces sp. NPDC054849 | reverse complement strand
CCCCGGCGCCCGGGCCCCCCCCCCCCGCTTCATGGCGCCCCTCCGCCCCCGCGGGCGCGTCGTCCCGCGCGGGGTTGAACGTAGCTATGAGTTGGTGGGGGCCGGTGGTGCTCTGCGTTGGGGCTACGCGCTCCCCACCACGTGGTACACGCACGACCCCATGACCATGTCCAACGGCGCGTATCCGGCCCGGATCAGCGTCCAGAAGTCCTGGCCGGACAGGTCCGAGGTGAACGGCTTGGCCTTTTGTTGAGCCAGGTGCCGCCCGGTCCCGGGTCCGCACCGTCCGCCTTCACCGCCGTGCCGACCGCGATGAACTCGGCGATGTCCGAGCCGGACTCCTTGAACTCGATGTCCAGCCGCACCCCCACGACCCCGTCCGCCCCCAGAGCGCTCGCCTCGGCCTCCATCCGGCTCATCGCCAGATCGCGCGCGTGGTACATGGCCTGGGACAGCTTGGTCAGCTCCTGGTTCTTCGACCACCTGCCGAGCTGCACGCCGACGTGGTAGACCAAGGAGCCGAGGACCAGGCCGAGCGGGCGGAAGCCGGCCTCGCGCACCAGCAGGAACTCGTTCACCGTCAGGTCCGAGGTAAGAACGAGCGCTTCTCCCCCGGCTGTAGCTGCGCGAGCCGCCGCATCGCTTCCTCGGGTCTTCCCTCGGCGGCCGGCTGCGCGACTCCCCCGGCCGATTCCCGCCCCGTTGTCTCGGTCATGTCAGCCCTCGCGCTCCAGTCTCATGATGGTCAGTGGCCTGGGCCCGGCGGGCCGCCCGGAGCGGCCGAACCGGGCAAGAGAAGTGCCGACGAAGACCGCCTCCGCGCTGAAGTCGCGCGCGTACCCGAAGCTGGGGCACTCGCTCTCGCGTACCCTCAACTCCACGTCGTCCACCACCACTCCGTCGGCACCGTGCTTCGCGGCATCGAGGGCCAGCTGCTTTCGGGCGTCCTGGCGGACGTGGTTTATCAGCTGGGTGTAGCCGTCGACCTCCTGGTTTCCGGCGGTCCAGTGGATCCGGCGGGAGGTGCGCCAGTCGTCGTGCCGGGCGTCGAGCGCGATGCCGAAGGCGAGGCCGGTGGGAACCCACCCGGTGTAGGAGCTTGGCGAAGTCCTGGCCGCTCAGGTGCGAGGTGAAGGGCACACGCGGCCGGACGCGCGAGCGGGCCCGCACCGCGGTGCCCAGCGCGGTGAACTCCAGCCCCTCCTCCGAGAACTCGACCTCGCGGACCCGCAGCTCCACCCCGACGATCCCGTCGCCGCCGAGCGCACGGCACTCGGCCACCGCGCGGGCCAGCGCCACCCTACGCACCTCGTACATCGTCCTCACCAACTGCGAGAAGGACGAAGCCCACGCCGAGGACGGCACCTTCTTGCCGCCCGTGACCGACCATGCACCCGGGCAGCCCCAGAGGCCGGTGTACCCGATGGTGAAGACGGCCGTACCGAGCACCTGCCCGACCGGCTCGAACCCAACGCCCTTGACCGAACTCCTCGACCGACAGCGCCGAGTCCCAGGTACCGCCAGCCCGGGCCTTTGCCGCCCCACCGGCAGCGCCCCGCGGTAGACCGGCGTCTCGTTGGTGTGTCATCGGCTCCTGTGCCACCGGCCTCGCGGCTGACCGCGCGGATCGCGTCACCCTTTTTCGGCAGCGTATGTCATCGGCCGGATGAGCGAAACGGAGATCCCGGGCTCCAACGAATCTTGCTGGCACGACGCTTGGGCGTGGCTTCGTCACCGTCGGGCGTCGCCAGGCGGAGACGGTGCCCGCCGCCGAAACCGGCTGGCCGGGCGACCGCGCGCGCCCCGAGGAGCTCCACCAGCTTGACGGCGTTGTCCATGATCGTGAGGTGCGCAGCTCCAGGAAGTCCATCTTCAGCAGGCTCAGCGACTCGCGAACGGGGGGGGTGACGCCGCGGAGCCTCGGCCCGGGCCCACCGCGATGCCCTGGTTCTTGGCTTACATGATGAAGTCGGCGACCACAAGGAAGTAGCCCGGGAAGCCCATCGTGGCTGCGCAGCAGAAACGGAGAACGTTTGCAGACAAGTCGCAGGAGCAGTCGCTTGTGGGTTGGAAACGCCTGTCTGGCGTGTCGGCGCCGGCCGATGGCCGACAGGGGTTGCCATGCCTGTGATCGTCACGTGGGTGTCGTCTCTCGGCGTCGGCTTGTCGGTGGTGGGGTGGGGGCGCCGTTCAGGCAGCGGTCGAGGAGCGCGTGCATGCGGGGGACGGGGAGGGAGGGGTTGGCGGCAGCGCCCCCTGCGGTGCGGGGGTCGGCGAGGAGGGTCTCCAGGGTCTCTGGTGTCAGGCGCGGGTTGGCGGCGGCGGCCCGGCGCACCGCCTCGTCGGGGTCTTCCACCGGGGGTTCGGGCAGGGTGGGATCGGCTGCGGCCAGGGCGCGTACTTCGGGATCCGGGTGGGCGATGAGGTGGGTCCGGCCGGTGCGCGGGAAGCCGGGCAGCGTCAGCAGGTGCGAACGGTGGTCCGGGCGGGTGACGAAGACGTCCAGGAGGAGGTGTGGCGGGGCCAGCGGGTGGCGGCAGGCCAGCCGGATCCGGACCTCCTCGTCGTCGTCCTGCGCGAGTGTCCCGACGAGTGCTGCGGGCAGGCCGGGCCAGCTCGCCGCAACCCGTCGGAGTACCGGTTCCCCGGACACCGCGCAGGCGGCGAACCAGTCGGGCGACGGCACGGTGGCCGGGTCGGGGTCCGGCTCGGTGATCGGGCAGATGCAGCCAGGACCGTGCCCGATGACCAGGTCGATCACATCGTACTCGGCCCAGGTGCGGGGGAAGGGGTGGAGGCGGGCGCGCATCCGAACGTCCTCGTCCGGGTCCTCCCTCAGCTCCGCCACCAGGTCCGGTCCCAGGTCGGGCCGGGCGGCGACCACCTCGCGGACCTTCGCCTCGCGATGCCGGGCGAGCCGGGCGACGGCGTCGGCCGGAGTGTGGGGGTTCCGGGCCAGGGGGTGCACCGTGTCGTCCGCGAAGCACTGCTCGACGAGCGCGGGCGACAGGGCGCACCTGCCGAGCACGAACGGCCTGCTGCGCGGACGGATGGACGGCAGCTCGGCCTCCACCCGTTCCGGGTCCAGCTCCCAGTTCCTGTCCTTCGCCGCTTCACGGACCGCGGGGTCCGGATCGTCGAGCAGCCCCGCCCGCTGCGCCGGGGTGAGCGACTCCCACCGCCACATGGCCCGTATCCGGGATGCGGGGTCCTTGCTGCCGGCCATGGAGCGGAAGAAGGACAGCGGGATCTGCCGGGACGAGTCGAGCTCCGAGATGATCTCGTTCGCGGTGACCTTGCCGTCCTCTCCCCCGTCCTGGGCGGTCAGGAGGGTGAGGAGGATGTCGTCCGGCAGCGGTCGGACCCAGAGGGGCCAGGGGCGGAGGTGGGGGTTGGCGAGCCGCGCGCGGACGAGTCCGGACGGGTCCGTTGCCAAGGGGGCGAGTCGCGAGGGGTCGACGTGCTGGTTGCGTGCGAGCGCGCCGCGGATCCGCCACTCCGGGTGGCGCAGGGCTGCGTCGATGACGGCGTCGGGCAGGTCGCGGTCCTTGCACATGAGCAGGCCGACCTCACCGGCCGCTTGATCCAGCAGGCGTATCAGTACGTCGGAGGGCGCCGCCTGGTTGAAGGCGACGCCGCGCAGCCAGAGTTCACGCAGAGAGTCGGACACCGCGTCATCCTGCCACCCCCTCGCGCCCGGACCGGGCCACGTGGCGACCACATCGGGGGGCTCTTCCAGAGCATCGCCGCCCGCACCCTTGTCCTGACGGACCGTGCCGCCGGCCGCTCCGCCTCTGGGCCGCAGTGCGCCCGCGCTCAGCAGGCCGTCGGGACCACCATCAGCGCGCTGTACGCGCCCCGGCGTACGTCTTTCCAGGGACCTCCGAGCGTTTTCGTGTGCATGCCAGACGGGAAGCTCTCGACACGTCACTCACCACCCCCACTGGAAAGCCGGGTCACATCCATGGAAAGCGCGTGAGCAGCCCCATTCCGCGGCCCCCGTGCCTCGTCAGGTCAGCGTCATACTCGGCGAGTTATTAACTCAATGGGCTGCACCTGGCTCGCCAGATGCGAGGGCTGCGAGGGTGACCGTGCCGAGGTAGATGTAGGCGCGCTTCTCGTAGCGGGTGGCGACGGCGCGGAAGCCCTTCAGGCGGTTGATGGCGCGTTCGACGGTGTTGCGCTTCTTGTATCGCTCGCGGTCGAAGCCGGTGGGCCGGCCGCCTGGGGAGCCGCGGTTCTTGCGGTGTCTTTGCTGGTCGAGGAGCTCGGGGATGGTGTGCTGGATTCCACGTCCTCGCAGGTAGCGATGGTTCTTCCGGGATGTGTAGGCCTTGTCGGCCAGGACGGGCCGGGTCCGGGGCCGGCCCGCTCCGATACGGGGCACGGAGACCTGCTCCAGCACCCGCTCGAACTGGGGGCCGCCACGGTAGTGTCCGGGTGTCAGGACGAGGGCGAGGGGCTGGCATCGCCCATCCGCGGCAAGGTGGATTCTGGTGGTGAATCCGCCGCGGGAACGTCCCAGACACTCGCCGGTCTGACCACTTCCTCCAGCCGGACCGCCAGTTTCCGCAACACCGGATCGACCTGGTTCGTCCCCCCAACGATCCCCTTTTGAGGAACCGTGACCGCCGGTGTCTTCCTCGCGCCGGCGGCGTGCTGGTGGGCGCGCACGGCTGTCGAGTCCACCGAGACGTCCCGGTCGATCTGGCCCGCGGCGTCCTCGGCCGCCTGGATCCGCGACAGCGGCATCGCCCAAGTTCCATCCGCTGACCAGCGGCGATGGTGTTTGTGCCAGAGCTCGCTTCGGCCGCCGCACAGGTGACCTACCGCGGGTTTCTGGCCGAGCTGCTGATGTCGGAGTGCGACGACCGGGCCCGGCGCCGCTCGGAGCGACGTATCAAGGCGGCCGGGTTCCCGCGGAATAAGTCGCTGAGGTCGTTTGATTTCGCTGCGAATCCGGCCATCGACCCGGCCGCGATCCATACCTGGCCTCCTGCGACTGGGTCAAGAAGAGCGTGCCGCTTTGCCTGATCGGTGACTCGGGGACCGGGAAATCACACTTGCTGATCACGCTCGGCACCGAGGCCGCGATGCACGGGTACCGGGTCAAATACGTCCTCGCGGCGAAACTCGTCAACGAACTCGTCGAAGCCGCTGATGAGAAAGTGCTCGCCAAGACCATCACCCGCTACGGCCGTGTCGACCTTCTCTGCATTGATGAACTGAGCTATATGGAACTGGACCGGCGCGGAGCCGAACCAGGCCGCACTCCACCTCGCTGGCATCCCATCTGGGCACGACGCTGACTAAAGAGACAGAACCTAGCCAGAGCGTGTCTCTTTCAGGGCATCGCCCAGGACTTTTACCGGGCACAGCTTCGACTGTCAAGTACCGAGATCGAGTGCCATGACGGGATTGCCTGCGTCGGGCCTACTTGAGACACGAGCCACCGCCAACCTGGCGGCAAACTCGAATCCATATGGAAAAGACGGCGGCGGGAGTGCAAGAACCAGCACTCCGCCGTAGACATCCCAGCCAGAGCAATCGGCGACCCTTTTCCACTCTTCCTTATCGAAAGGTACATTCCCATGGCAGAATTTCTGGGCCACCCGATCATCGACATAGTAAACGAGCCGGGCGACAACTTCAGGGTTAACGTCACATATAAGATGCTCTACAGCGCGGCGGAGGTTGGGCAGTCGTTTGCGGAGAGCTGTGCGCTCTTCGAAGATGACACAGACGACGATGATCATAAGCTCAATTGGTCGATCAACATCTTCACGCCTACAACGAGGGAACGAACGCGAACCTTCACCGCAACCTTTAACCGTGAGGCCCTCCACACGGAGTTGGGCGGCGAAGAATATTATGCGGTGGTTCACCATCGAATCAATAACCCGCTTGTTACCAGCGCCACCCGAGAAAGCGAGAGATTCCCACTCGCCGTCTAACGGGGTAGGGATGGGGGGCAGCCGCCAAGCAATGTGTCTGCCCCCATCTGCCGCGATCCGATGGAGCCCCAGCGAATGGTTGCTGGGGCTCCATCGGGTTCGTACGGTTAAGGACGGTTTCCTGAACGGATCGGCCAGCATCAGCGGCGCGACCCGGTCCCCACATCGCATCAGTGATCGCTAACCGGCCAGACATATCTGCTCAACTGACCTACCTATCAAGAGGCACGCTCCAAGCGTTCGGTCCGAGAAGCGGCCGCTGCCCGGAACAGCCGAATCTTCGGTCTTTCACGCGCCCAACGTGGAGTCACTTCTCTCATTCAGGTCTTGTCCCTGAGGCCCCTGAGTGGAGTCAGAACTGACCGACCAATGGAGTCAGTTGTCATTGGCGCAGCCAGGCCCACGGTCACGGCGATGACCTCGCTCAGCAGGGTTCCCTCGGGCAGATGTTCTTCGAGGGCGAGCAGGCCGAACACAAGGGAGGCGAGCCCCCGCGGGCTGAACCAGCCATCTCGAGGAACCAGCGTCGGCACCTTTCGTGGTGATCGAGGCCGAGCGGATCGTCTATACCGAGCACTGGCTGCGGCGCGAGGGTTTCGCGCCGCGTCAGTTCTGGACCAAGCCGGGCCGGTAGTCCGGCATCCCTGGTCGGCTGTCGGTCAGGACCTGGAAGAGGAGTTCAGCGCCGCCGCGGTCGAGTTCCATGTAGCCGAGTTCGTCGATGCAGAGAAGATCGATGCGGCCGTAGCGGGCGATGGCGTTGGTCAGCTGCTTTCGTCGGCGGCTTCGACGAGTTCGTTGACCAGCTTCGTGACCAGGACGCACTTGACCCGGTAGCCGGCCATCGCGGCCTCGGTTCCCAGTCCCGGAGTCGCCGATCAGGCAGAGCGGCTGGCTCTGCTTACCTGCCGTTCGCAGGCTCACCTGCCCCAGGCGACGGCCGTGCCGCCACCGTCAGGCGCGGGCCCCGAACAGCTGCGACCGGGCGTGCCAGCCGGCCTCAGCTCGCGGACTGAGGCCTGGGGATACGCAGGCACTCGAGGTCCTTGAGGTTCCCGTCATCGAGACAGACCCTGACGTACGCGGCACCGCCGGGCTGGTCCGCCGGAACGACGAAGTTGTAGGACGCGACGGCGCCGCAGGCGATCGGGTAGGCGCCGCGCTGGCCGATCACGGCGCGGTCCCCTTGGAGCGTGTACGCGTACGTGGTCCGGCATGTGAGCGCGCTGTCCCCGACTGCGGACCTGTGGTACCCGACGAGTCGGACCGACCGATTGTACCAAGTGACGGTCCCCCTGGTCCACGTGGCACCGAAATCGATGTTGAAGTCGCTGGTGGGATAGTCGCTCGCAGTCGCGGTCTGCGCGCCGGCGGCGGGAGCGCCCAACAAGGTGCCCGCGGCCAGCACGACGGAACCGACGGCGGCGGCGGCGAGATGAGTTTTCATGCGATCTCCAGGATGGGATGGGCCGGTTGTGGCTTCACATCCTGGACGGGTCGGCCCCCCGCGGCCTACCTCTTAAGTCACGGCTTAAAGGGGCCGGGACGGCAGGCGCGGTGCCTCGCGCACCCGGGCACGAGTCTCTGCGGAACCCGCGCACGGCGGCGCTGCACTCACCGGTCTGACGCCGCGTGCTCTGGGGCCTCACGGTTCCGTCAGGGCACCGGTCTGCAGCAGGGACAGTCCGAGGGGGGTGATGAGGTGCAGCACGGACCCGCCTCGGCGGCTGGTGGTGATGAGGTCCGTGTTCCGCAGCACTGTCGCGTGCTGACTGGCCGCTGCGGCCGTGACGTTGAGGCGGCGGGCCAGTTCGCTCGTCGTGCATCCTTCTGCTGTCACCTGCAGGGCGGCCGCTCGCGTGCGGCCGAGCAAAGACTCCAGGTTCCGCACGGCGGAACCGTCCGTTTCTGCCGGTCCGGTACCGGTCAGCGGTCGGCGCAGAGCCGGGACGGTCAGCCGGGGCGGCTGGGCGGTATCGAGGGGGTCCCACAGAAAGCTCACCGGGAGCTTCGCGAAGATGGTGGGCGTGATGAGCAGCCCCCTGCCGCGGAGATACACCTCGACTCGGCGCGGATAGGGGGCTTCGAGTACCGGCGGACGCCAGCGGACCAGTGGTGCGCACATCGAGCGCAGCAGCAGATCGATGCCTCCCTCCAGTACCAGGTTCGCGCAACGGGTGGACAGCGCGACCAGTTCGGACCGCCCTCGATGCCAGTACGGCTCCACGGTCAGCCGGTGGCAGGCGCGCACGGACTCGGCGAGCTGACGCAGCGCGTCACGGTCGCCCTCGGACACCCGTCTGGCCCATGGCATGTGCCCGGGGCGGAAGTCGAGGCCCTCGAGCTCGCGTCGCAGCCGGGACACCGGGGCGTGCAGCAGGTTGTCCACGGCGTGGTCCAGAGAGGGCACATCTCCCATCAGGGCCAGCAGATCAAGCCCGGGGCCGCGCACCGGAACCAGGGATGTCAGAGCGCGAGTGTCAGCTCCCATCCGGCCCGCGACCGCTGACCGCCAGGTGCAGAAGTGCGGAAGCTCCCGGCTTTCCCTCAGCAGCTCCAGGCTGTAGTAGACCTCCGCTGCGACACCGATCGTTGCGGCCACCCGGGTCCGGGCAAGGTCTTCCGTCGTGAAATGAATGCGTAACACCGACCGACCCCCTGCATCGGATGTGAAGCGCGTGAGCGCACCCCAAGCATGCCCCAACCCGCCGCGTGCGATCCGGCGAAGGATCAGGTCTGTTCCGGCATGACTCCGATCACCGCTGGCATCTCGGTCTTCTTCGGCGGCCTCGACACCGGGCCCGACCCCGGCTCGGGCAACAGTCTGTGGGCGGGCGGTCAAGGAACCTGATGGGAGGTTGCGCTCTCAGTGACGGGCTCTGGTCGCCCGGTGATGGGTCGAGCGGATGAGGACGGAGACCGGGCAGCCAGGTCTGCCGCGCCGGCGGCGTCGTCCGCGTAACGCGTGGTCTGTAAGGGGACGGCCTAACACCGGGGCCGGGCCGGCCTTCCGGGGAGAGTCCCGACGCCAGGGACGCGTGGTGCCCGGCTACTACCCCGGCAGCCTGCACAAGAACATGCCGGGGGAGCCCGACGACTGTGCTCCCCGGAAGGGCCCCGCGCCGGCCGGTTGGCAGCGGTCGGGCAGAGGCGACTACGACTACCAGGGATCGACCGTCTCGCGAGAGCTCGATCTGCACGTCTGCCAGTTCGACAACGCCGAGCACATGAAGGCGGCGTACGAGCAGTGGCAGGACAGGGACGAAACGGCTCCCGTCGTGGTGCCCGCTCGGGTCGGAGAGGAATCGGTCTTCCTCGCGCACAGCGGATCGAGCGGCACGGTCTACGGCTACAGCCGGTCCGGCGCTGTCATCGCCCGAGTCCGGCCCCAGGACGCGGGCGGGGACCCCACGGATGCCCATGACGTGCTGGCTGCCACGATCAAGCGCCTCCAGCAGGTCCAGGCGGGCCGACGGGCCACGGCCACGGCGTCCGAGATCGCCGCGGTCGAGCGGGTCCGCCGCTAGTGCGCTGGGCTGAGCCCCGAAACCCCCGGTTTCCGGGCGGATGCCGAGGTTGTGCCTATGCCCTTGCCAGCCGCTAGTTCCCAGCTCAGCGGCCCTTCTAGTTGCTAGGACTGGTGCTAGACCTGGACGAGGTTGCTGCCCTCGTCGGCGTTGGGCCGGGTGCTCATGCGGTAGCGGGCTGCCAACCACAGGCTGTGATCGTGAACCCGCGTGAGTGGAACCCGGCCGGCCACCGTCGCGGTGTGGACCGACACAGCTCCTCGCGCGCTGTCGGCTTCCGGAACTCTGACTTGAAGCCTTGAAGCCTTGAAGCGTCCGAGTGCTGCCGTCGGTGCCGGTGGCGTGCATCGGACCGATCCGGCCGTGCACATACCTCAGCGATTGCGGTCGAGTACAACCACGTCGTCGCCCATGCCGATGACGAGGCGTTGGCCGACGGCGGTCATGCACTGGGCCCTTGTCGGCAGCGCGACCTTCTCCCGGAGCCGGGCCGGCGCGAGATCCCACACGTGGACCGTACCGCTGCCGTCCAAGGTGATGGCGTCGGTACGGTCGTCCCGCGTGGTGCAGGCCACCGCGAGAACTGCTGACGGGTGTCCCGCAAGGGTGGACCGCTGGGTGCCGTCCGTCAGATCCCACACTTGCACTGCGGTGTCGTTCCCGCCCACGGTCAGCGCGTGGGGGCGGCCCTCCAGGACGGTGCCGGCGAGTGCCCGTATCCAGTGGTGCCCTGTGTGGACGGTGGCGGTGACGCGTCGGCCCTTCTCCGTGAGCCTCCACAGCCGCAGTGCGGCGTCATCGCTGCCCGTGAGGAGGTGGGGGCGGCCGTCGACGGTGACGGGCTCCATGGCCCGCACCGCCGACCTGGTGCGGTCGCTGTGGAGCGGGTGCTCCACCTCCTCGTCCAGATCCCACACGCGTATGGTGCGGTCCTGGTCGGAGGTGACCACGCAGGGACGGCCGTTGACATCCGCCCACGCCACGGTCTCCACCCGGCGGTCGGGTCCGCGAAGGTCCCGAAGCCCGGCCCCTGCGGCGAGGTCCCAGACCCGGGCGACGCCGCAGCAGCCTCCGACGGCAGCGTAGGGGCTGTCGTGGACCGTTGTGCACGACAGCGCCTCCACACGGTGCCCGTGGGCCAGGGTGCCTCGTTCCGTCCCATCGGCCAGGTCCCAGACCCGTATTGTGGTGTCGCCTCCGGTGACGACGTGCGGACGGCCGTCGATCTCCACGGTGTCCACGGCCTGCACGGTCCCGGTGTGGCCGTTGTGTCCCGCGGGCAGTGCGGCGTCACCCAGGTCCCATACTCGCGGGGGCGCGGAATGGCCGCCGCTCACAGCGTACGGGCGCCCGTCGATCTCCGTGCTGGCCAGCGCGTCCACATAGCCCTGGTGTCCGGTCAGGACGGCGCGCTCGGTGCCCTCGGTCAGATCCCACACGTGCACCGTGCAGTCACCACCGGCGGTCAACACGTGGGGGCGTCCGCCGAGGTCGAAGCAGCTCACAGCAGCTGTCCACGAGGTGTGCCCGTCCAGCACAGCGCGCTGCGAGCCGTCGGTCAGGCACCAGACCCGTGCCGCGTGCTCCCCGCCGCTCCCGGTGATGGCGTGGGGGATGCCGTCGATCACCGTGCAGGCCACCGAGTAGACGGCCGACGTGTGACCGGTGAGCACGGCCTGCTCGACGCCCTCCTCCAGGTCCCACAGCCTCACCGTGTTGTCATAGCCCCCGGTCACGGCCACGGGGCGGCCGGCGACCTCGGCGAACGCCACCGCTCGTACTTCCTCGGTGTGGCCGGGCATCCGCGCACGTTCCGACCCGTCGACCAGGTCCCACAGCCGGACCAGGCAGTCCTCTCCCGCAGTGACGGCGTGCGGCCGGCCGTCGATCACCGTGCAGCCCACCGCGTGTATCCAGCCCTTGTGACCTCCGAGGGCGAACCGCTCGGCCCCGGTATCCAGATCCCACACCCGTAGGCTGCCGGAGCAGGTTCCTGTGACGACATGGGGACGCCCGTCGATCTCGACGCAGTCCAGTGCGTAGACCCCGTCGTCCTCGGTGATGACAAGGCGTTCGGTTCCGTCGACCAGGTCCCACACGCGGACGTTCGCGTCGTAGCAGCCGGTCACCGCGTGGGCACGCCCGTCGATGACGGTGCACGCGGCGGCGTCCACGCCCAGTCCCGTCTTGGTGAAGCGCAGCGCTGGATGAACCATCGTGCCGGTCGCCCAGCGCGGCCGCCACGGGCGGCCGCGAGACAGCTCCCGGGCGAGGCCGGTCTCACCGTGGCGCGCGGCGTCGACGGCGAGGATGTCCCGCCTTTCGGGCAGGCTCGCGGTGGCATGGACGTGGACGGATGCCCGGTAAATACTCCGCCGCACCGTCCCCTGGGACGAGCCCGGGATGTTGAGCGCGCGGAGCAGCCCCCGCGGGGCCGCGTGCACCAGGTACTCGGCGTCCTCGAGTATCTCGTCCAGGGCGCCGGCCGCGGCGGCGTGGGCGGCGAGATGGTCGACGATGTACGGTGCGGCAGCCGGCCAGTCGCGGTGCCCGCTGTCCTCGTCAAGGGGCACCTCGGCCAGCAACGCGCTCGTGACCGCCCGTTGCGTCTGCCGCTCGCCCGACCGAGCTCCCCGGGCACGCAATCGGTAGGCCACACCCTCGGGTGTCTGCGTCTCGACCAGGAGTTCACCCGACCGGTCCCGGAACGCGCTCACGCCCTGAGCCGTCCACGGGTGACCCGACAGGGCACGTGCCAGGACCGCCCACAGGGCAAGGGGCAGACCCGCGCCTTCGGCGAACGCCAACGGCCGCAACAGCGCGGCTTCGTCGTCGGAGTCCAGCGTCGGCCCGACGGCCCTGTTACCGTTCGCCATCGCCACACGCTCCTCGCAGCCCGTTCACGACCCCGTCCCTCCCCGCTGCGGGTGGACGGGTCACCAACCTGGCCACGGATGCTACAGACAGCCTCTGACATTGATACTCGTACGCGGGTTCCTGTGGTCGTGGCTCTGCCACTGACTGGCGCCCTGCTGGACTGTCTTCGGGCTGTACCGTCCGGCTGCCGGGGCCCGTTCTTCTCATGGCTCCGGCCAGAGTGGAACATGACCTGAGAGGAGCTTGGTCAAAAGCCCCCTCAATGTCCTGTCCGTCCGCCCCACCTGGCCAGTGCCCCCTCCGGTTGAGAAGGCGCCTCCAGCATGACAGCAGCGGACACGGTGAGCACGGTCGACCAGTGGGTGTTCGGCGGTGTGGACTCCCATACCGACACCATTCATGTCGCGGTCGTCACCGACGACGGCGGGCACCTCTCCGATGCCGAGTTCCCACCACCACCGCCGGATACACGACCGCTATCGCGTTCTGGGGGCCCACGGGGGCGTGGTGGCGATCGGCGTGGAGGGCACCGCGTCCTACGGAACCGGGTTCACCCGCGCAGCCCGCGCCGAGGGCCTGAGCGTGGTCGAGGTCAACCGCCCCGACCGTGCCGAACGGCGCCGCAGTGGCAAGTCGGACCCCATCAACGCCTACGCCGCCGCCCGCGCCGCACTCTCCGGACGCGCCTCCAGCGCGCCCGAGGACGAGACCGTCACCGGCACACGCGCGCCAGCGGCGTGTGTGATCTTCTCGTCCCCGATCCCGAGGAACTGACGTAACAGCAAATTCTCGGCATCGCCCGCCACATTGCACTCGAAGGTACCCTTCCACCAACCCTGAGCGTCCCGGCGGGACAGAACATGCCCACTGCCCGTGTCCTCGCACGCTCAGTCGACCGGCGCGTCGTCAGATTACTGCGGCTCGGCGGTACTTCTGGCCTGAACGTTCTGGGCACAGGGCCTCACCCGGGCATGCCATATCGGCACGGCTATCGCCGCCCCCGGCCCCCGGCCCCGGCCCACACCAGGCGGAATTGAGCCGGAATGGAGCCGGAAAGAGCTCCGCTGCCTCTCCCAGGCACGGCGCGGGCCGATCATGGAAGACGCCAGCCTCGGGCGCCCCGCCCCAAAGGATCGAGGCACCCCGGGCAGGGGCGTGCACCCGCCAGTCCAACGAGCCCTCGCAGAACTGGTTCCGTGAGTGTGGACCGCCAGGGCGAGGGCGTTGTCCTGCCTGCTGGGCTACCTCGGCGCCGGTGCCTTGCCGGACACCTTGATGCCTGCCTCGCGGAAGTCGTCCAGAGTGGAGGCAATGGTGTCGGGGGCGACACCGACCGTGTAGTCCAGGCGTACCCGGGTTCCGAATCCAGCCGCGGCAGCGTCCAGCGCGGTGGCACGCACGCAGTGGTCGGTTGCGATGCCCACCACGTCCACATCCCGCACCCCGCGTGCACGCAGCCAGTCCGCGAGGGAGGTGCCTTCGGTGTCCGCACCTTCGAAGCCGCTCTTGGACGCGCTGTGGGCGCCCTTGAAGAAGATCGCGTGGACCTTGCCGCCGGCGGCGGTAGGGGCGAAGTTCGGGTGGAATTCTCCGCCTTCGTCTCCGGCGACGCAGTGGACGGGGAAGCTGTCCTTGAAGTCCGGGGTCGAGGAGAAGTGGCCACCCGGGTCGATGTGGTGGTCGCGGGTGGCCACGACGTACTGGTAGTCACCATCCGCGCCCTGCTCCACCAGCTCGGCGATCGCGGTGGCGATCTGCGCGCCTCCCGCGACGGGAACACTGCCTCCTTCGCAGAAGTCCTTTTGCACATCCACGACGATCAAGCCTCGGCTCATCACGAACACCCCTCAGGACGACGGAACGACCCCCGTCTTCTACCGGCATCCTCGCCTGCGCCGGAGACACAGCGGGCTGCGCTCACCCACACAGCCGCAGACATTCACCGCAGGAACGATTCGCACTGTCGAAGGCTGTGAAAGGCCGAGTGCGGTGCGCGGTCGGGGCCACGGCTGCCGTGGGGTCCTCTCAGGCAGACGACCGCGACCGGAACAGGGCCCGGCCGGGCCCTGCAGCCGGCGTGGGCGAGCAGGCCGAGCGTGCCCGAAGCCAGTGAACGTTCCGGGTCATTGCCCTTGCTCCGCTGTCGCCGCAAGCATCGCTGAGGTCACCTCCACTGCGGCTGTGGTCTTCCGCGGTGGAGCACGCACGTCGGCGTTGGCAGTAGCTGTGTCGGTGGTGCCGAATAGTCTGCGGGGCGTGGCTACCCTCAAGAAACCAACACCTCCCAGACGCATCGTCCCAGGGGATGTCGTCGCAGGGTTCTCCGAGTATCTCGGCGAGTGGACAGCGGCGCAGATCACCAATCTGGACCCGGACCACCAGCTCGCGGGCGTCCTGCACCTCGACTGGTCCGGCCCAGAGCCGATGTCGGTCGCGGAGCTCGGCGAAGTCGTGCCTCTTTCGCGCACGCGGGGTTCTTTCACGGGGCAGCTGGCGCATTGCCACTACGAGTGGGTGCTCCCTCGGAGCTACAAGGTCATCGGGACACTGCCGCTCCTGCACGAGGGGCCGTCGAACAGCTACGCGTTCGGGTGGGGCAGGGGGCTCGATCTAGCCCTGGAGCGGCGGCGGCAGCAGGGCGACGAGTCGAAGTGGTCTGATCCGTGGGCGAAGAACGTCACCGGCGCCGAATTGCACGACCCTCTTGCCGGGCCCGCAGATCCTGACGAGGAGACGCGTCGGCTGACGGTTCGGGCTGTGGAATCGCTGGACTGTGCGCGGCTCGTCGAGCGGTATCCGGCGCTGACCGGCCTTACGCTCGTCGGGCCGGTGACCTTGACGTCGGCATCGAGCCTCAATGAGTTGACTTCGCTGAAGCACCTCATGCTCTCCGGCGTCTTCGGGATGGTCGAGGCGGACTGCCTCTTGCCGCGGCGTGTTCCGGCACTGGAGTCGTTGGAACTGGTCAGTGTCCCCGCGGAGTATGCGACGGCGATGAAGAGGCTCTGGCGGCCCGAGGAGCCTCAGGGCGTCTACCTCAGGGTTGCCAAGCCTCGGAAGCCCGAGTGGCTCGCCGAGAACCTGAACAATCCGCTCCGGGACTGGGACGGCCGCGAGCAGATCAGTGCCGCGATCTACAAGAAGGCGTTGGCGCAGTACAAAGCGACGCGGCGCGCGGTGCTGGCTGTGCTGGCGTCGGGGCATTCGGTAGACGTCCTGACACCCAGGCTTGTCCAGCTCGGAGAACAGTTCGGCGAAGCTTTCAACGAGCTCGACGAGCGCGCCGGCTTCATCGAGTCCGTTGAGCGCGAAGAGCTCTACGACGCACTCGACGCCATCGTCACCGAGGCCGGCGCCGGGTCGGGAGCCGACCTGGCCTGGGTCGGCAAGGGCTTGACCGAGGGCTGCGAATCCGTCCGAGACTGGTAGGGCTTTGCGCGACGACTCAGGGCCGCTGCGACTCAGGTCGAAGCGATGGGCTGCACCGGTAGACCTCGACTCGCTTGACGCGCCGAGCGGACAGCATGACCTGTAGGGTCTCGCGGCTCGTGTCACGTGCCGCTGCTGCGACCTGTGGTTTTCAACCTGTCTCACGCCGTGTCCGGGTTTGATCCGTCTCATGTCGGTGTCGGATCCCAGAGCTGGGCTCGTCACGGTCCTCCATGCCAGGGAACTCCACCGTCACCCTATTGATCACCTACTGCTGGCGAAACCCGTCAGCAGACGCTGTTCCAGCATCGGGGCGCCCGGTCGTTCCGCTGAGCGGCACGGGCGGGAAGCCCGCCGAACTGCCCGTCCTCACCTCGTTCGGTCATGGCCGAAGCGCCCTCGCCGTGCGCGTCGCTCGTACCCGGATTCCCCGGCGGCGGCTCACAGGACGGGGAAATCGCGACCGGGTTGCTGCGCAACGTCCTGGCACACATGAGGGTCCGAACCGGGCCGTGGGGGTGGTTTCGTCCCGCTCCCGCACCGTAGACCCCGATGACACCGCATGTCGTCTTTCGCCACCGTCTGGCCTGGGTCATTATGAGCCGCCATCAGCCGATCCGCAGTACCCGAAGAGGTGACTCATGGCAGGGCTCCGGATGGGACAGGGCGTACTGCGCCGCAAGCCCATCGAACAGATCGAAGAAGGCGCTGCGAGCGAGCGGCTCGTCAGAACACTCGGCTTGTGGCAGCTGACCGCCATTGGTGTCGGCGGCATCATCGGTGCCGGGATCTTCGCCCTCGCCGGCGCGGTCGCCAACGGCACGGCGGGGCCCGCGGTGCTCATCTCGTTCCTCATCGCCGGCGTGGCGAGCGCGGCCGCGGCCTTCTCGTACGCCGAGTTCGCGGGCCTCATTCCGAAAGCGGGTTCGGCCTACACCTACGGCTATGCCGTTCTCGGAGAGCTGGCGGGCTGGTTCATCGGCTGGGACCTGCTGCTGGAGTACACGGCGATCGTGGCGGTGGTCGCCATCGGGATCTCAGGCTACTTCGGCTTCCTCCTGGGGGCTCTGGGGGTGGATCTGCCCGCGTGGATGCTGGGCGCGCCGGGCACCGGTGAGGGGCACCAGGTCGATCTCTTCGCGATGATCCTGTGCTTGTTCACCGCGTATCTGCTCACCCTCGGGATCAAGAACGCAGCCCGGTTCGAGACGGTCGTCGTGGTGCTGAAGGTCCTGGTCGTCCTGCTGGTGATCGTGGTCGGCTTCTTCCACATCGACACCTCCAACTACGATCCGTTCTTTCCGTACGGCATCGGCGGGGCGTTCACGGGCGCGGCGACCGTCTTCTTCGCGGTGTTCGGGTACGACGCCATGTCGACGGCGGCCGAGGAGTCCAAGGACGCGCAGAGCCACATGCCGAAGGCGATCATCTATTCGCTGGCGATCTCGATGGTGCTGTACGTGCTGGCCTGTCTGGTACTGACGGGTATGCAGAACTACACGGAGATCGACCCGGAGAGCGGCTTCTCCACGGCCTTCGAGTCGGTCGGGCTGCCCGGGCTCGCAAACGTCATCGCGGTCGGCGCGATCATCGGCATCCTCACCGTGATGTTCACGTTCATGCTGGGTGTGACCCGGGTGTGGTTCTCGATGAGCCGCGACGGGCTATTGCCGCGCTGGTTCGCGAAGACGCACCCGACGCGGCATGTGCCGGTGCGGGTGACGTGGATCGTCGGGGTGGGCTCCGCGCTGATCGCCGGGTTCCTGCCGATCGGCGAGGCCGCGGAGCTGACGAACATCGGCATTCTCCTGGCGTTCGTCGTGGTGTGTATCGCTGTGATCGTGCTGCGTTACCGGCAGCCGGACCTGCCGCGGAAGTTCCGCTGCCCCGGGGTGCCGTTCGTGCCGGGGATCGGTGTCGTGTTCTCGCTCTGGCTGACTACCTTCCTCGCGTGGCAGACCTGGTTCCGGTTCGCGGTGTGGCTCCTGATCGGCCTGGTGATCTACTTCGGGTACTCGTACCGGAACTCGAACCTGGCCAAGGAGAGCAGGGACGAACCCAAGCAGGTGTGACATGACGGTCGCGCCGCGGGCGTGGCGCGGCCGAAGACCGGGCGGATCCCGATCGAGCCCGGTCGCCTCACACGCCGGTGTCCGCGATGCTGCGGCATGCGCGGTTCGAGTCCCGAGGCGAACAGGCGGACAGGAACGACGGCTCCGGGTTCGGTGACCATCTCGAGGAACGTTCTGCCGTTCCGCGCCTTTGGCCGAGGAACGGAGCCGGCAGGACGAAGCGGCCCGGCCTTGGCGAGCCCGAGCTCGAATGGTATGAGCAGCAGCTGCGCGACGAGGAGGAGGCCGCGCACTGGCGCAGGGTCGGGCCGCCGGTTCCCTCCCCGTGCCAGGTCGCCGGATCCTCTGGGCAGGGCGGTGCTGCGGCCGCGCCTGCGCCCGGAGTGCGTCGGGGCTGCTCCGGGGCGCAGGCGGTTGTCAGGCGTGGGCCGGTGTCGTGGCGGTGATCATCTCTGCCAGGACGGTGCGACGGTCCTCGCGCGGCCGGGGACGCAGGGGGCGGGCCAGGCGTGTGCTGTCGTAGTGCCAGCGGTGGTCGAGGTCCTGCGGTACCGCGTCGGTCTCGCGGAGGTCCGCTCGGGTGCCGAGCAGTTCCGTGAGGTCGTGGGCGAGGTCGTGCCAGGAGACGTGGCCGCTGCACGCGTTGGCGACTCCGTGCACGGGCCGGTCCAGGCATTCGGCCACCGCGCGGGCCAGGGCCGCCGCGTGCACCCAGGCGGTTCCGTACCAGGCGTGCCCGCCGGTACCGGGGCGGGGCAGTTCGATAGGCCGGCCCTGCTCGGCGGCCTGGTAGAGCGTGCCGAGTGCGCCCCAGCGCAGCTGTTCGCGGAGCCGGTCGTGGGCGCCCCAGACGATCGGTGACCGTACGGAGCTGGCGCCGCCGCGCCCTTCGGTCCCGGCTGCGCGCAGCAGGAAGGCCTCGCAGTCGAGTTTGGCCTTTCCGTACGGGCTGACGGGCTCGCGGGGCGCCGACTCCTCGGCGACCCGGGCCGTCGCGGGATGCCCGTAGGCGTCGACGCTGCTGACGAAGACGAAGGGGCCGCGCCGCCACGCGTCGACCATCGTCTCCATCGCCGCCAGGTCCACGTCGTGCCGGGTGAAGGTGCAGGCGGCGTGGACGACCGCGTCCGCCTGCGTGACGGCCTCCCGCAGCCCGGCCAGGTCGGTGAGGTCGCCCTCGATCACGTCGACGCCGGCGGTGGCGATCAGGTGGGCGGACTCGGGCCGGGCCAGCGCCAGCACGGGGCGTCCCCGCGCGGCGAGTTCACGCACCACGAACGCGCCGACGCCGCCCGTCGCGCCGGTGACCAGCACGGTGCCGGGGCGGACGTCCCGGGAGCGAGGGGCGGGCCGGCTCGCGGCTTTCGCGGCGCTCTGCCGTGCCGCCCGTTCGTCGAGGAGCGCGGTCAGCGCCCGCGGGGTGCGGGCCTGGAGTACGTCGAGGCCCGTGAGGGGCAGTCCGAGGTCCGTGCGCAGCCGTTCGGCGAGCTGTACGGCCTTGAGGGAGTGACCGCCGAGGGCGAAGAAGTCCTCGTCCGGCGAAGGGCGGAGGCCGAGCACTGCGGCGAACCCTTCCGTGACCGCCTGGGCCCGTGCGCCGGACGGGGCGTCGGGCGTCGAGGGCCGCCCGGGCAGCCGGGCGTGGTCCGCCGGCCCGGCGGCCGTGCGCGGCAGAGCGTCGAGCAGGGTGACCGCCGCGGGTACGGCCTCCGGTGCCAGCGTGCGGCGCAGCAGACCGAGGAGTTCGTGGCCGGACGGGCCGGCGCTGTCCTTCAGGACGGCGTAGGCCACGGCCGGCCCCTGCTCGGGCTGGACCACCGTGGCGTCGGCGACCATCGGGTGGGCGCAGAGGGCCTCCGCGGCCGGGTGACGGTCACGGGCCGGGGGACTCTGGCCCGGGGAGGTGTCGTTCGGCCCGGCCGGAGGCAGCGTGCCCAGGGCGAGTTCCGGGTCGGCGGCCACCGCGTGGAGCAGGGCCGCGTAGTCCCGTACGGCCGCCTCCGCCGCGGTGTCGTCCAGGGCGTGGGCGTCGTACTGCACAAGGGCCCGGGGCCGTGCCGGGTCGCCCAGGTCCAAGGCGTAGGAGAGGCTGAACTTCGTGCCGTCGGAGGGGAGGTCGACGTACTCGGCCGACGTACCCGGCAGCCGCAGCACCGTCGGCTCGCCGAGGACGTCGGAGGTGACGCGGACCAGTGCGGTGCCGTCGGCGCCGCGCGCCCCGGCGCCGAGGCGTTCCAGGACGAGGTCGAAGGGGATGTGCCGGTGCTGCTGGGCTTCGAGGAGCGCGTCACCCACGCGGCGCAGCAGCCGGGTGAAGGACGGGGCGCCGGAGAGGTCCACCCGTACGGGCAGGGTGTTGACGCAGAGGCCGACCAGGCCGCGCATGGCCGTTCCGCTGCGGTGGGTGCCCGCCACGCCGATGACGAGGTCGTCGTCGCCGGTGAGGCGGTGCAGTGCGGCGAAGGCCGCGGTGAGCGACACCGTGAAGAGCGTGGCCTGCCGCTGTGCGCCCAGTGTCCGCAGGGCGTCGGGCACGGTGGGTGTGAGGGGCACGGTGCGTACGGCCGCCGGGCGCCCGGCGGTGTGCGGCGCGGGCGCCGCCGGCCGGGGCAGGCGCGGAGGTTCGGCGTCGGCCAGCAGCTCGCTCCAGCGCTCCAGTTCCTCCTCGAGGCCGGACAGGCCGTCGTGCTCGCGGCGCGCGTGGTCGGCGTACTGCGGCGCTGCGGTGAGGGTGTGCCGGGGCGTGTCGCCGGTGGCCGCCGTGTAGAGGTCGGCGAGTTCGGCGGCCAAGGTCTCCAACGAGGCGCCGTCCACGGCGATGTGGTGGAAGGTCAGCAGCAGGGTGTGATCCGTCGGTCCGTGGCGCAGGACGAGCGCCCGTACGGCGTCGCCGGCCGCGAGGTCGAACGGCCGGGCCGTCTCGCGCCGCAGCAGCTCCCGGGCCTGCGCCTCGTCGGTGTCGACGACGCGCACGGGGACCGTCCGCGGGGTCGGGAGCACCTCCTGGCAGGGCTCGCCGTCGTGCTCGGTGTAGCGGGTGCGCAGGATGGCGTGCCGGGCCACCAGGGAGGTGAGGGCGGTGGCGAACGCGGCGACGTCGAACGGGCCGCGCACCCGTGTGGCGAACGGTACGTGGTACGAGTCGCCCGTGCCTCCGAGCCGCTCCATCAGCCACATACGGCGCTGCGCGCGGGAGAGGGGAACGCACTCGGACTGCGGTGCGCGGTCTTCCCGGCCGGTGCTCGCGCCGGTGGCGGGTTCGGCGGTCGTCGTGGCACGGGCGGTACCGGCGCGGGCCCGGCGCAGCAGTTCCTGCTGGAGTTGCTGTCGGCGGTCGAGGGACGCGGAGTCGGCGTCAGTGGACATCGCTGTGCTCCTGGGTGTCGGGGTGGAGGTCCGCGTGGGCGGCCAGGAGGGCGCTTTCGACCAGCGCGGCCTGTGCGGCGACGGTCGGCGCGGCGAAGAAGTCGGCGAGGGAGATCTCCACGCCGAGTTCCTCGCGCAGGTCCTCGGTGACGACGAGGGCGAGGAGCGAATGGCCGCCGATGAGGAGGAACTCGGCGTCGGCGTGCGTCACCTCGGTGCCCAGGGCCCGGCTCCACACCTCGGCGACGGCCTGCTCCAGCGGTGTCATGCGCTGCACCGGCTCGCCGGTGGGCCGGCTTTCGGCGGCGTGTGCGCGAGCGGTGAGCGCGCGCCGGTCGACCTTGCCGGCCGGGGTGAGGGGAAGCCGGTCCAGCACGGTGACCACGTCGGGGACGAGGTGGGCGGGCAGGACCGCGGTGAGCCGTTCGCGCAGCGCCGTGCCGGGAGGTACGGGGCCGGGCGCGGCGACGACGAACGCGACGAGGCGCGCTTCGGGGGTGCCGGCGCCGTCGACGGTGACGGCGGCGTCGTCCACGTCCGGCTGCTCGCGCAGGGCGTGCTCGACCTCGGCGGGTTCGATGCGGAAGCCGCGGACCTTCACCTGGTCGTCGTTGCGGCCGTGGAACTGCAGGATGCCGTCGGGGCGGAGGGAGACGATGTCGCCCGTGCGGTAGAGCCGCCGACCGGCGGCGGGGTGTTCGACGAACCGTTCGGCGGTGAGTTCGGGCAGGCCCGTGTAGCCATGGGCGAGCCTGCTGCCGCCGATCCACAGCTCGCCCCGGTCCCCGTCGGCCACGGGGTGGCCGTCGGCGTCCAGGACGTGCGCTGTGGCCCCGCAGATGGGCCTGCCGATGGGGATCGGCCCCGCGCAGTCCTGCTCGGTGACCCGGTGGGCGGTGGCGAAGGTGGTCGTCTCGGTCGGCCCGTAACCGTTGACGAGTTCCAGCCAGGGGAAGGCGTTGAGGACCTCGCGGGCCTGGGCGGCGGCCAGCGCCTCGCCGCCCACGACGACCGAGCGGAGCTGGGCGAAGACGCGGGAGCGGCGCGCGGCGAGCTGGTGGAAGAGGGCCGTGGTGAAGAACGCCACCGTCACGCCGTGCCGCTCGACGTGCCGGGCGAGGTCCTCCAGGGTGGGCCGCTGCTCGGTGCAGACGACGACCGCGGCGCCGTTGGCGAGCGCGGCCCAGACTTCGAACGTCGAGGCGTCGAAGGTCATGGGCGAGTGGAACAGGACGCGGTCGCGGCCGGTGAGGGTGACGTAGTCGGGTGCCGTGACCAGCTCGGCGATGGCACGGTGCGGCACCAGGACGCCCTTGGGGCGGCCTGTCGAGCCGGAGGTGAACATGATGAACGCCGGGCTGTCCGGGTCGGACTCGTCGGCCGGCAGGCCGTGCGTGAGCGGCTCCTCGGGCAGGGCGAGGACGGGGCCGGGGAGTGCGGCAGCATCCAGCAGTTTCGCGTCGCCGACGGTGAGCGTCACTTCCGCGTCGGCGATCATCGCCTCGGTACGCGGCCGGGGCTGGGCGGGGTCGAGCGGTACGCACACGGCTCCGGCCAGCCACAGGCCGAGCTGGGCCACGACCGTGCGGGACGAACGGGCCGTCAGCAGCGCCACCCGGTCGCCGCGGGTCACGTCGTGCCGGCGCAGTCGTGCCGCGAGGGCGTGGCCGGCCTGGAGGAGGCCGCCGTAGGTGAGGGTGGTGTCGCCGTCCACGACGGCGAGGGCGTCGGGGGTGCGTGCGGCGTGCCGCGCGACGAGTGCGGGCAGGGCGGTGCCCTTCGCCGGATCGGTGGGCTGCGGACCGGCGGGCTGCGGACCGGCGGGCTGCGGCTCGGCAGGCTTCGGGATGGTGAGTGTCATGTCAGGCTCCTGCCGGCTGCGGGGTCCGGCGCTGGTCGAGGAGGGCGGCGAAGGCGCGCAGGTCGGTGCTGCGCAGCAGCTCGGGAGCGCGCAGGCGTATTCCCGTCTCGCGTTCGACGGTTGCCAGCAGCCGTGCGGCGATGATGGAGGTGCCGCCGGCGTCGGTGAAGTTGTCGCCGAGGCCGGTGCCGGGGCGGCCCAGGAGGTCGCGTACGGTCGCCAGCACGAGCCGTTCGGTGGCGGTGGCGGTGGCGGTGGCGGTGGCCCCGGTGTCGGCGTGCTCGTCCTCGGTGGTGGTCCCGGGCGCCACGGGCGCCGGGACGGCGGCCGCCAGGGCGGGCCGGTCCACCTTGCCGTTGGCGTCGAGCGGGAAGCCGTCGACGATCCGTACGGTGCCGGGGACGGCCTGCTCGGGGAGCCAGGCACGGACCGCGTCGAGGAGCTCCCCGGTGACCGGTTCGGCGCCGTCGGCGAGCCGAAGGTGTGCGACGAGACGGCCGTGGCCGGAGCTGTCGCGCAGCACGGTGACGACGGCGCTGCGTACCCGCGGGTCGTGTTCGAAGGCGGCTTCCACCTCGGCGGGTTCGATGCGCACGCCGCTGATCTTCACCTGGTCGTCGAGGCGTCCGAGGAAGTCCAGGCTGCCGTCGGCGTTCATCCGTACCCGGTCGCCGGTGCGGTAGAGGCGGTCGACCGAGGCCAGCTCCGGCTCCTGCGGGGGTGCGGTGAACCGGCGCGCGGTGAGTTCGGGGTCGAGGTAGCCGAGGGCCAGGCAGTGGCCGCCGACGCGCAGTTCACCGTCCTGCCCGCGGGGGACGGGGCGGCCGTCGTCGTCCGTGACGACGAGGGTGACGCCCGGCAGCGCGGTGCCGATGGGCGGAGGGGCCTGCTCGCCGGCGCCCGGGTCGGTGTTGCGCATGGTGTGGGTGGTGGTGACGACGGTGGCTTCCGCGGGGCCGTAGGCGTTGTGGACCGTGGCGGTGACATCGGTGCCGGGTCGGCGGCGCATGCGGTCGCCGCCGACGACGAGGTGGCGGAGCTTCAGGTCCTGCGGCCAGGGCCGGTCCAGGAGCGGTTCGACGGTCGGGGTGGCCGCGACGACGTGCGTGAGGGCGCGCTCACGCCACCAGTCGGTGAGTACGTGCGAGTCCCAGCGGGTGTCGTCCGGCGCCGGGACGAGGGCGGCTCCCGAGGTCAGGGCGGCCCACAGTTCCAGCAGGTGCGGGTCGAACGCGACGCCGATCAGCAGGGACTGGCGGTCACCCGGTGCGAGACCGGTCTCGGCCCGGTACCAGTCGAGGGCGACGGAGAGGGAGGTCTCGGCAACGGCGACCGCCTTGGGGCGGCCGGTGGAACCGGAGGTCAGGACGGCGTACAGGGCGTTCTCGGGAGCGCGCCGGGTGCCGCGGGCGCACTGGGTGAAGGCCGCGACGACGGCGGCGGGGGCGTTGACACCGGCGGTGGGCAGCGGCAGCGGGAGGTGCTCCCCGCCGCGGTGCCCCTCGGGCAGGACCCCGGGGTCGCCGATGAGGCAGGCGACGTCGAGGTCCTCGGTGACGGCCTGGGTACGGCGTTCGCCGGGGCGGGGGCCGAGCGGCAGGTAGACGGCGCCGATCCGGGCGAGCGCCACGGCGGTCACCACCAGGGCAGCCGAGCGGTCGAGGCAGACGCCCACCAGGTCGCCGGGCCGGACGCGGTCGCCCAGGGCGGCGGCGACCCGCTCGGCCGCCTCGTCGAGGTCCTGGTACGTCCAGATGCGGGCGCTGTCGATCACGGCCGGGGCCTGCGGGGCGAGCCGGGCCCAGTCATCGAAGCGGTCGAGTACGCCGGTCGGTTCGGCGCGGGGCCCGTGGGCGACGCTCGGCACAGTGCCGACGTCGAGGGGCGTGGCGAGGAGTGCGGCAGCGGCGGTCGGGGACTGGGTCATCACGACTCCGTGGAAAGGGCGGTGGCGGAGAGGGCCTCGGCCTGGTCGGCGAGGACGGGGTTGCGGAAGAGCACCCGCAGCGGCGGGCGCGCGCCCAGCCGGGGCTCCAGCCAGGCGGCCAGCTCGGCGGCCAGCAGGGAATGGCCCCCACTGTGGAAGAAGTGGGAACGGGCGTTTATCCGGCTGTGGCCGAGGACCTTGCTCCAGCCCTCCGTGAGCAGCGCCGTCATCGGGTCGTCGGACGCGGCGGTGGCCGCGGGCGAGCCCTCCGAGCCGGCTCCGGCCTCAGCCTCGGACTCGGCGGTGTCACCCGCATCACCCGCGTCGCCGGTGTCGCCGGTGTCGCCGGTGTCCAGCTCCGCCGCCCGGCGGGACAGCGCCGTACGGTCGGGCTTGCCGCCGGGGAGGGTCGGCATGCTTTCGAGCGGGGCCCAGCGGGCGGGCACGAGGGGGCCGGGCAGGCGGCGGCCCAGCTCGGCGTGGAGCGCCTTCTCGTCGAAGTCCTCGCCGTCGGGCCCGTCTTCGAGGAAGCCGACGAGCCTCGGGCCGCCGGGGCCTTGCCGGTCCAGTACGACGGCGCAGGACCGGCCGCCCAGCACCGCGGACGCCGCGGCCTCGATCTCCTCCAGTTCGATGCGGTGACCGCGCAGTTTGATCTGATTGTCGCGCCGCCCGAGGAAGTACAGCAGGCCGTCCAGACCGCGGTAGCCGAGGTCGCCGGTGAGGTAGACGCGCTGCCCGTCGAGCGCGTCGACGGTGACGAACCGGGCCGCGGTCACCTCCTCGTTGCCCGCGTAGCCCTCGGCGAGGCCGGGTCCGGCGACGGCGAGTTCGCCGACCGCGCCGGTCTGCAGCGGGCGGTGGTGGGCGTCGAGTACGTGGATCCGCTCGCCCGGGAGTTCGGTGCCCAGGGGGATCTCGGCGCCCTCGACGAGGGCGTCGCGGGAGATCTCGTGGACGGTCGAGGTGATGGCCGCCTCCGTGACGCCGTAAGCGTTGAGGACGGTGGCGTCGGTGTCGGCGAGGATGCCGCGCAGTGCCTCCACGGGAAGGCGCTCGCCGCCGAGGACCAGGAGCCGGGGCGTCCAGCGCTCGTCACGCAGGGCGGGACGCAAATCCTCGCGGGTGGCGAGGAAGTAGCTGGTGGGCAGGTTGGCGACGGTGACCCGGGCCGCGGCGAGCAGTTCGGTGAGCTCGGCGCCGGTGGGCACCTCGTGCTGGGGCAGCACCAGGCAGGCGCCTGCGTACAGGGTGGGCAGCACTTCCTCCAGCGCCACGTCGAAGGACGGCTGGGCGAACATCAGGACCCGGTCCGAGGTGATGAGGCCGAACCGGTCGGCGGCCGCCGTCATGTGGTGCACCAGGGCGGCGGGGCCGACAGCGACCGGCTTGGGGGTGCCGGTGGAGCCGGAGGTGTGGATGACGTACGCGGTGCCGGGAAGTACGGCGCCGTCGCGCGCCGGGGGCAGTACCGGGGCGTCGATCCGGGCGGTCGGCAGTGCGTCCGGCAGGGTCGGGGCGCCGTCGCCGGTGAGGACGAGCGCCGGCGCGAGCCGTTCCAGCAGCAGGCCGAGCCGGGCCGGCGGATCGGACGGGGACAGCGGGCAGTAGACGGCGCCGGTGCGCAGGCAGGCGAGCAGGGCGACGACGGATTCGGTCCCGCGGGGCAGGACCACGGCCACCGGCCGGCCGGGGGTGACACCGGCGGCCTTCAGGCGCTCGGCGAGCGAGGCCACGCGGGCGTCGAGTTCGCCGTAGGTCAGACGGCGGGCGCCGCACAGCAGGGCCGGCAGCGACGGGTGGTGTGCGGCCACGGGATCCAGTGGATCGCGGCCGGCCGGGACGGGTACGGGCTCGGCGGCCGGCTCCGTGGCGGCCGGATCGAGATCGGCCAGCGGGGTCTCGGGGCTGTGGAGGTAGGCGCGCAGCAGGTCCAGGAAGCGGCCGGAGAGCAACCGGGCGACGTCCTCGCCGAAGAGGTCCGCGTCGTAGTCCCAGACGAGGGTCATGCCGGGCGCGCCGTGGCGCGGGGTGACGCCGCGCCGGTCGTCCGGGAGCAGGACCACGTCGAGGTCGAAGCGGGTGGTGCCGGTGTTGAAGCCCTCGAAGAGGGTGATGTCGAGGCCGGGTACGTCGATCTCGGGCAGGGGCGCGTCGTGGGCGCTGAACATGACGGAGAACAGCGGGTTGTCGGCGCCGGAGGTGTGCATGCCGAGGGCTCGGGTCAGTTCCTGGACCGGTACGTCCTGGTGCGGCAGGGCCCGGATGAGGGTGTCGGTGACCTCGTCCATGGTGTCCTGGGCGGGGACGGCGGCGTCCAGGGTGAGCGGCAGCGGGATGGTGTTGACGAACATGCCCACGGCGTCCTCGTAGCCGAGGGGTCGGTTGCCGACGGCGGTGCCGATGACCATGCGGGAGCGGCCGCTGTGTCGGCGCAGGAGTTCCGCGAACAGCCCGAGGAGCGTGGAGAAGGGGGTGAGGCCGCGGGTACGGGCGTGTCCGCGCAGGCGTTCGGCGAGATCGGCGCCGATGGTCTGGCGCAGCTGGCCGCCGTGGTGCCTGCGGCGGGCGCCGGGGCGCGTCACGCCGGGCAGCGGCAGGTCGTGCGGCTGGTCGCGCAGTTCGGCCCGCCAGAAGTCGAGCGATTCGGGGGCGTAGGCGGCCTGGGCCCGTTCCTGCACGTGGTCCGCGTACGAGGAGGCGGCCGGGAGCTCCAGGGTCTCGCCGAGGACGTGGGCGCGGTAGACGCGGAAGACGTCGTCGAGCAGGATCGCGAAGGAGTGACCGTCGTGGATGAGGTGGTGCTCGACGTGGATCAGCCGGTGGTGGCGCTCGGCCAGCCGTACGAGCGTCCAGCGGATCAGCGGTGCCTCGAAGGTGTCGAGCGGTGTCTCGGCCTCGGTGCGCAGGAGGCGGGCGAACGCCGCCTCGGGGTCGTCCGTCGTGCTGAGGTCGACGGTGTGCAGCCTCGGCGAGCAGTGCTCCGCGACCCGCTGCTGCGGTACGCAACCGGTGGGGGCGACGAGTTCGAGCCGCAGGCCGGCATGGCGTGCCAGGGTGGCGGCGAGTCCGCGGCGCAGGGCCTCGGGGTCGAGGGTGCCCCACAGGTCCAGTGAGGCGGTGAAGTTGTAGGCGCGGCTGCCGGGCTGCATCTGCTCGTGCAGCCAGACGATCTCCTGCGAGGAGGAGAGGGGAAGCATGGGCGATCCCTGAGGTTGTCGGGTCGGTTTCCGGTGCCGGTCACGGTCGTGTCCGGCGGTCGTACGGGCGGCTTCGCGGGTCGCGCGGTGCCGTTCGGACGTGCGGGGATGCTGTGGGGGGAAGCGCGGGGCGCGGCGCGGCGGCGTGGGGGCGCGCGCAGGGGGGCGCGGGGCCGGGCGAGGGCCGGTGTCCGGTTGCCGCGTCCGGCGGGGCGCCCGGCGGGGCGGGGTGTGGGCCCCCTGGACGGTGCCTTGCCGATCAGGCCGGATGAGGGAGCGGCGGCCGGTGTCGTGGGGCCTCCCCAGGCCCGCGGAGCCGAGGGGAAGGATCGCAAGGCGACCGAGGACAGCGTGGCGCAAGGCGGTGCCATCGGCGCTCCTTTGCGGCCACGAGCTGGGGCGTGTCTCAGGGGCGCAGGGCGTCGGTGAGCGCGTCGAACGCCCGGTTCGCGGTCTCGTCGTCGACCACCGCCCGGTCCCACACCATCCGCAGGCGGATCTCCGCTCCCTGGGTGACGGACACGGCGAAGGGACCGCGGAGGGGTCTGCCGTCGACGTGGACCTCCCGTCCTTCGACGCCGGCCAGGGTGAGGGGCGGGCGGCGGCTGTCGTCGTCCACGGTGAGGAGTCCGTCGAGGCCTCCGGTCCAGCCCGAGCCGGTGGACCGTACGGCGGTCACGACCGCGTCGAACGGTACGTCGGCCCGGTCGAGGTCGTCCCACCACGCGTCGGCGGTGGCCTGCGAGCCGGGTCCGCGGCCGGTGTCGGCCGGGAAGACGAGGGTGTTGAGGAAGCAGCCGATGACCGGCTCCGCGCCCGCGGGACGGCCGCCCCACGGGTAGCCGAGCGGGACCGTGCGGTCCGGGCCGTACATCTCACGGGCCGCGGAACGGCAGGCGTCGAGCAGTCCGGGGAAGGAGACTCCGCCGTCGTGTGCGGGCAGCAGGGCGTGCGCGGCGCCGCTGGGCGGTGCGCCCTCAGGCGCTCGTACGGGGCGGGGTGCCGGGGCGTGGGTGTCCAGCATGCGCAGCCGGTCCGCCCAGTACGCGGCCGCGGCGGGCGTCTCCGCTCGTTCCTCGGCGGCGAGTTGCCGCAGGACGGCGTCCTCATAGGTGGCGAGTTCGGCTGCCGTCTCCCCCGCCGCGGCGCCGGGTTCGGTGGCCTCCTCGCCGTAGGCGGCGCCGAGTTCGTCGACGATCCGCGCCAGCGAACGGCCGTCGCAGACGGCGTGGTCCAGGGCGACGGCGAGGACGTCCTCCTCGCGCTCCTCGTCGCGTACGAGGAAGAGCCGCAAGGGGGGACCCTGCGGATCCCATGACGCGAGTGCGCGGCGGAGCGCGTCGGCTGCCGGCTCGCCGGGGGCGACGGTCGGCCGGGTCACGGTGACGTCCGCGTCGTCGGGAGCGGCGACGCGCAGTACGGGGGTGCCCCGGACGACGGCGGGCCGCGAGCGCAGGGCGGTGTGCCGTGCGGCGAGCCTGTGGGCCGCTGTCCGCAGGCGGTGGGGGTCGATGGTTCCGGATGGGAACGCGAAGAACATGGGCACCACGTCGGGGCGTCCCGTCGGGTCCAGCGAACGCACCAGCATGAAGCGGCGCTGTGCTCCGGTGACAGGCAGCAGGGCGTCGGGCCGGTCGGCGGTGAGACGCCGGTAGCGGGTCAGGTACTGACTCGTGATGCTGAGCACGGGGTCCTCTTCGTCGTGGCCGCGGTCGCGGCCGCGCGGGTCGGTGTGGTCGGTGGTGGCGGGCGGTGATCAGCCGGTGGGCGCGGGGGCAGGCCGTTCGTCCTCGTCGGCGTGGGATGCGGCGTCCTGCGGTGTCCTGTCGGCGCTGCCCTCGTCCTGCGGACCGGGGAGGTCGCGCATCCGGCGCAGCGGGGAGAGCAGCAGCGGCAGTGGTACGGCGAGGATGCCGACGGCGCACCAGGCGAGGGCCGTACGCGATCCGTAGGCCTGGGCGAGGGCTCCGCCGATGAGCGCGCCGAGCGGCAGGGTGCCCCACATCAGGAAGCGCAGGGTGGCGTTCATCCGGCCCAGCAGGCGTGGCGGGCACATCCCTTGGCGGAAGCTGACCTGGGCGACGTTGTAGACGACGGCGCCGAAGGAGACGACCGCGGACCCGGTGGCGAAGAGAGCCGCCCCGGCGAGACCGTGCGTGGACAGGGGCCACAGCAGTGCGAAGGGGCCGGTCACCAGGAGGGACAGGAGGATGACCCGGGCCTGTCCCAGCCGTGCGGCGAGGCGGCCGGCGCACAGGGCGCCGAGGAGCCCGCCCACGGCCGACGCGGACAGTACCAGCCCGAGCCCGCCGGCCTGCAGTCCGACGATGCGGACGAGGTGCACGGTCTGCGTGGCCATGAGGACGGCCGTGCAGAGGTTGGCAAGGCCGGTGGTGAGGGCGATGACGCGGAGCAGGGGGTGGCCGAAGACGAAGCGGACGCCCTCGCTGATCTCCTTGCGCAACGAGGCCCCGGGCGCGGGGGGTTCGGGTGCTTCCTCGGTCCGCTCGATCCGCTGGAGGAACAGGGCGGAGAGGAGGTAGCCGACGGCGTCGAGGATGACGGCGAACTGCGCTCCGACGAGTTGGACGAGTCCGCCGCCGATACCGGGGCCGGTGACGTGGGCGGTGGAACGGACCGTCTCCAGTGCGCCGTTGCCTGCGACGAGTTGGTCGCGGGGCAGGATCTGGGGCAGGTAGCTCTGGTGGGCGACGTCGAAGAACACGGTCGCCACGCCGGTCACGAGCGCGACGGCGTAGAGCTGGGCCATGGTCAGGACGTCGGCGAGCGCGGCGGCGGGGATGCTCGCCATGGCCACGGCTCGCACCAGGTCCGCCCGGATCATCAGGGGCCGTTTGCGCATGCGGTCGGTGAGGGCCCCGGCGGGCAGCCCGACGAGCAGGAAGGCGGCGGTCTCCGCTGCGGTCAGGAGGCCCACCTGGAAGGCGGGGGCGTCGAGTTCGAGGACGGCTACGAGGGGCAGTGCCACCAGCGTCACCTGGGCACCGAACTGTCCGGTGGCGGCTCCCGCGAGCAGCAGTCGGAAGTCACGCAAGCGCATGGGGCGGCCGCCGGTGCCACCAGTGGCGGCGCGGTTTGTGTCGGACATGTGAATGACATTCACCGATTAATCGCGCAACAGTCAAAGGAAACCTGTCAGTTTCGGACTTGTTTTGCGGCGCAGGGGACACGAGTCGGGAAATCTTTCGTGCTACTCGGGGTACCACCACGTAAATTTCGGCGAGGCGAACAGGCGGCGCGGGGCGCGTGGGGCAAGGGGGGTCAGGGAGGCGTGAGGGGGGCGTGAGGGGGCCGAGCGGCGACTCTTACCGTAAGTAACCGATTCCATCCTGGCCGAAAAGACTCATCCGTGATCATGCCCCTGCGGAGGCCGGCATTCCGTCCGCTATGAACGCGCTTGCGGCCCGGGCACGTCTCCCCACCCCATGGGCAGGACTGGGCCCGACGGCCTGGGCCGAGCCCGCGTACACCGCGGGCGAGCCGGGTCCGGCGGGCCGGCTGATCCGCGCACCCCGACCGGAGCGACGACCCGTCGCCCCGCAGGCCGGCAGCGCCCGTCGCTCGGTACCGCCCGCGCTCGTCGACGACCATCGCGCTCGCCGCGGTCCCCGAACGCGTCAGCCGGATCTTCCGCATCGTCGGCTTGGAGCAGGCTTTCCCGACCCGTCCCAGCGCCCAAGCTGCCGAGGACTCCTGGCATCCCGCCTCCGGCTGACCGAAGCCGCCGCCGATCCGCGGATGCTGTGGCGGCTCGTGAATAGTGCTGGGCATGAGCGCAGATGAGAAGCTTCGGCGAGCGGCGACTCAGGTCGTGGACCTCGTCCTCACAGAGGACTGCGCACACCTGGACGCCCTACCGGATGCCGTGGAGGTCGAGATGGTCACGCCTCTGTTGGCGGTCGGCCGGACCCTAGCCGAGGGAACGTCCGACGAACTGACGCAGGCAGTGGGGTTGTTCCTGTCCTCCCCTCTCCCCGTGGCACGCGAGAGATGCCAGGAGACCTCGCCGAGGCGGCATCTACGTCAAGACCGTGCGCAGCCCCGGCAGGAGTTCCCGCCAACGCGTGGGCGACCACTTGACAATCGGGCGTCCGCCGCAGGCCGCACGCCCCCAGGACCATGTCCGGGGTGCTCCTGGGCCGACCGATCGGCCGCCCGTAACTGGGTCATGACCTCGGGGAACGCGGGTGCGTCGCCTGCCTGGCCTGGCGTGAGTACGAAGGCGAGCGGCCGGCAGCGGCTGTCCGCGGCGAGGTGGATCTTTGTGGTCGGTCCGCCGCGGGACCGTCCGAGGGCATGGTCGTCCGGCTCGCCGGCCGGGGCCCCTTTTGACGGGCCCCGGCGGCGTGCTGAGGGTCGGCGGGAGCCGCACGCGCACGGACCCCCCGCCGGCCGGCTCGGCGGGGGTCCCGAGGCGTCAGACCATGAGCAGAAGCCGCGTCTGCAGCGCGAGCTTCCGGTTCACGCTGGTGCTCTGTACGAAGATGGTGAACTCGTCGTTGTGGTCCGGCTTGACGCGGACTTCCGTGTCCGGCAGGCCGAGCAGGGCTCGGGCCTCCGGTCCCGTGTAGACCTGATCCGTCTTCTTCTCCAGTACCGCGATCTGCTTCCGCGCCTGAATCTTTTCCGACTTGCTCAGCTGATAATAGGCGCAACCGGTGCGGTAAGTGTGTCCGCTTTCAACAACCCAGTCCCGGATGGCTGCTTCCCGGGCCACGGGAATCAAGTGGTAAAGCGACGGATCGACCGGGGTGAGACCGGCCGCCGCAATGGATTTCTTGTTGACCGCCTCCGCCCCAATGGAGAACACCGCCCGCGATCCACGAATTCCCTTGCTGCGGCCCACCATGAAGTTCTCGGTGGCCTTCAGGATGGCTTGTCCGGCTTCCTCCAGACCCTGAGTGCTCGTGGCATCCCAGACGGCGATGTTGTCCTTCGGGAAACCGCACTGCATGGCCTCGCGCTTGCCCATCTGGTCCGGCACGAGGACGGCCAGCGTCCAGTTGTCCTCTTGCGTCTCGATCATCGTAGCCACGGCCTGCACCAGTTCGCGAGAGTTCCGGGCAGGCGCGTCCGGGCAGCGGTGACTTGCGTTCTCCTGCCCGTCGGTCAGCACGAATGTGAGGAAGCTGTGGTCGCCGTAGAGCTGTGCCGTCTGCGCCAGTTCCCGCTGCGATTTCAAAGTGGCGGCCAGCAGGGCGGTCATTCCACCGGCCCGGTACATCTGCTTGAGGGACGGCATGCGCAGCACGTCCTTGTCGTAGATGACGCACTCCACCTTGTTCGAGAAGACGTACACCGTGACACGGGTTTCCTGGTCCAGTTCCTGCGACCGGCGCGCCAGGTAGGCGATCTGCTGATCGGCGACCTCGACGACCTTTCCGCTCAGGTGTGACATGGACGAACTTGCATCCAGTACAAGAGCAACGTGATTGATGTAGTTCTGGTTTCCGGACATTGCCGCCCCCGTTGTTCCGACTGACTCGATGCTCCGATCCTCTCAGCCACCACTGACAATCGGAGGGCGACGAATCGTGGGGGTGGGCATTTCGCTGGGCGGCGGACCGCCCCCAACTCCTCCGGCTGTTCCTCGGGCAGGGGCAGGGAAGGGGCACAGTCAGGGTCGTGGGAACTGGGCCTTGTCGAGCAGGACCTCAGTGGCGTGCCGCGCTTGCGCAGGTGGGAGACCGTGCGGACGCCGTCGGCGGGTGCCTCGCCGACGGGGAAACCGTTTTCGCCGAGCATGAGCGCCCCGGTGTCGTCGCCCGGCGGCTCTACGACGTCCGCGGGTGTGGCAAGCACCTGGGTGGCCGCGGTCGCCGTCGCGTCGCCGACGAGGTCTGGCCCGCCTGAACGTCGTCGGACTCGGCTCCCGAAGCCGTCGTAGGCGGTGCTGCCGTCCGCCCGGCGCGCTTCGCTTCCAGAAGAGGGATTGAGGCCTCAGGTCTGCGACCGTGGGCTTGACGCTTCGCCGCGGGTCAGGTGGAAAAGGACCTTGGAATACACCGTGGTCGCCGCAGCGGTAACGGTCGCTACGGCTGCCAACGCGAGGACGCCAACAGCGTGGGCCACTGGCGCATCCCGTCGCCGCGGCAGACGCGGTCGTGTGGGGACGGTTCGACCAACGGGCCCCGGCACACACTGCGGCTCCCCTGATAGGACGAAACGTCGGGGCCGTAGTCGGCCGACATCAGGAAGGCGAACCATCCCCAGATCACCATGGCCATGAGCGCCCACGCTACCGACCACTTCGCGATGCGGCGTGCGTCCTGGCTCATCTTCCCGGCGCTCCGGTGCGGCATCTGGTCGGAATCGGGCACTTCCAAAGCCGTCTCCGGCTTCCATCTTCCCCAAAACCTTCGACGAACGATCTTCATCACGTCACACGATGCCCGCACACCGGGTCGGCGTCCCCGAAATCCGCGCCGGACAGGAAGTCCGCCATGGGCTCAACTCTGACCCGGGAGAATGAATGTGTAAAATATTACAAAAGTAATAAGAAGGGGCATTCGCCATACCGTCTGCAGGAGGCGTAAGCGATGGATCCCTGGCTGATCTGGCTGATCACCGCCGCGCTCCTGGGTGCGGCGGAGATCTTCACCCTCACTGCCGCACTCGGGTTGCTCGGCGGCGCCGCGCTGATCACCGCCGGCTTCGCGGCGATCGGACTTCCCCTCCCGTGGCAACTCCTCGTGTTCACCCTCGTGGCGACGGCCGGTGTGGTGTTCGTACGCCCGCTTGCCCTGCGCCACCTGTCCCCACCACAGAGCGACCGCTTCGGCGTGGACGCCCTGGTCGGCGAAGCAGCGCATGTCACAGCCGAAGTCACGGGACTGGGCGGAAGGGTCCGCATCGGCGGCGAGGAATGGTCGGCCCGCGCCTACGACGAGACGTTGGTGATCCCTGCCGGTACGACCGTCGACGTCATCGAGATCAAGGGCACCACTGCGCTCGTCTACCCCCGGGAGTGAACCATGGAGATCTCGGCGTTCGTCATCGCCGGTCTGCTGATCGCGGTCATCGCGGTATTCACCGTGGTCCGCGCGGTGCGGATCGTCCCGCAGGCCCGCGCCCGCAACGTCGAACGGCTCGGCCGCTACCACCGCACACTGAAGCCCGGGCTCAATGTCGTCATCCCCTACATAGACCGCGTCTACCCGGTGATCGACCTGCGCGAGCAGGTCGTCTCGTTCAAACCCCAGCCAGTCATCACAGAAGACAACCTGGTCGTCGAGATCGACACCGTCCTCTACTTTCAGGTCACCGATCCGCGCGCGGCCGCCTACGAGATCGCCAACTTCCTGCAGGCGGTGGAACAGCTGACCGTCACCACGCTGCGCAACGTCGTGGGATCCATGGACCTTGAGAAGACTTTGACCTCACGGGACACCATCAACAACCAGCTTCGCGGCGTACTCGACGACGCCACCGGCAAGTGGGGGCTGAGGGTCAACCGAGTGGAGATCAAAGCCATCGACCCGCCGCAGTCCATCAAGGACGCGATGGAGAAGCAGATGCGGGCCGAGCGGGACAAGCGGGCCGTCATTCTCGGGGCGGAGGGGCAGCGCCAGTCCCAGATCCTGACCGCGGAAGGCGAGAAGCAGGCCGCGGTACTGCGCGCGGAAGGCAACCGGACCGCCGACATCCTCAAGGCCGAGGGCCAGGCGCGAGCGATCGACGAGGTCTTCCAGGCCGTCCACCGCAACGACCCCGACCCCAAACTGCTCGCCTACCAGTACCTCCAGACGCTCCCCCAGCTCGCGCAGAGCCCGGGAAACACGTTCTGGGTGATCCCCGGCGAGGTTACGTCCGCTCTCCAGGGCGTCTCCCGCGCCTTCAGCGAAGTCCTCCCCCAGTCCGCCGCCACCCGCCGGACGTCATCGGACGACTTGGCCATCCAGGCCGCGAACGACGCGGCGGAGGCGGCAGAAGCCGCTGCCGAGGCCCTCGCCGACGCAGCGGAAGCCGACGGCGCCGCCACCGGCGCGCTGCCGATCTCCCCCGAGACGGCGGAACGTCACCATCAGCTGAAGACGCCACCCGCCGGTCCGCCGGACTGACGGCCCTCAATGCCGGTCTCGGCACCGGTACGGGTGAAGCCGTGCAGCGGGGGGGCGTCAACGTCAGGGCAAGGCCCGCGCTTCGACAGCTTCTACGCTCGTAGGGCGATCACTGTTGCCTGTCAGGCAGTCGGCATCAAGAGCGCGTGAACGCTGCCGGAAAACGGCAATGCACGCTGCGCCGAAAGCGGGCAGGATCACGCCTTGATGGTTCGCCGCATCCGTACTGTTCCGCCTGCGGCCACGCAGCCAGGACGGCGCCGGCCTGCCTCGCCCGCCGGCCCTGGCAGCCGGGCCGAGGCGGCCAAGCGGGCCAAGACCATAAGGGGCCAGGTATGACAGCGGCAGTGCATCCTTGGGCCGTGTCAAACTCCCCTGACAGCCAACAGGCGCAGTCAGCCGAGCGGATGGTGGTCTGCGGCGACGACGGGCTGGCCCACCGACTGGCTGCGGAACTCGAAGGCGTCTACCGCGAGCACGTGACCCTCGTGACGCCGCCGAGCAGTGCCACTCAGCCCGGCATCCGTGAGGGGGAGGGCCGCGAGCCCTCACGGCGCTTCCTGAGCTGGGTACCTGCCGCCCGCAGCCGACCCACCCCGGCCCCGGACAACCACCCGGCCGCGCAGGGCATCCGGTTCTTCGATGCGACCGAACCGGACGAAGAAGTACTGATCGCGGCCGGAGTGGTGAGCGCCGCCGCCCTCGCACTCGTCTACGAGGACGACGAGACCAACGTACGAGCCGCACTGGTGGCGCGTCGACTCAACCCCAGGCTGCGACTGGTGATCCGGCTGTACAACCGCAAGCTGGGCCAGCATCTGGAACAACTGCTGGACCAGGCGGCGATCGTCGCGGAGCCCGGTATCGACCTGCGGGAACTGGACTCGTCGACCACGGTTCTGTCGGACGCCGACACGGCTGCACCCGCTCTGGCCGCGACAGCCGTAGCGGGGACGAGCAAGGTGGTGCAGGCGGACGGACTGCTGCTGCGTGCGGTGGAACGCACCCCGCCGGGCCCGGGACAGACAGCCGATCCGGGCCTGTGCACCCTGGCGTTGCTGTCCGCCACGACGAACGACCCCGCGGGCAGCGAAGGTTCGGAAGCCAGCGGGAGCGAAGGGCCCCAGCTGCTCCCCGACGACAGCGCGGTGGAAGCAGCGACCGGCCGCGGCATCATCGCGCTGGAGACCGTCACCCACGAAGGTCCCGTGCCGGCCACGCGCCGGCTGAGCACGACGGCGGCTCCCATGGGATCGATCTTCTCCAAGCGGCTTCGCTGGTCGCTGGCCGGACTCGGGGCCGCCGTCGGCGCCCTGACCGTCGCGGCGTGGTGGGTCACCGGAGACGATCCCCTGCACGCCGCCTACATGATCCTGCTGGACATCTTCGCGATCAACGATCCCGCCGTCGACGACCAGACCGGAAGGCAGATCCTCCAGATCCTCGCCGGCCTGACCGGAATGCTGCTCCTTCCGATCCTCGTGGCGGCAGCCCTGGAGGCACTCGGCTCCTTCCGCAACGCGGGTGCGCTCCGGCGTCCGCCCCGGGGCCTGACGGGGCACGTGGTCCTCCTCGGGCTGGGCAAGATCGGGACGCGGGTCCTGGCCCGGCTGCGCGAACTGCACATCCCCGTGGTGTGCGTGGAAGCGGACCCGGACGCACGCGGAGTCGCCCTCGCCCGAGCCCTGCGCGTACCGGTCGTCCTGGGCGACGTCACCGAGGAAGGGGTCCTGGAGACCGCCCGTATCCACAAGGCCCAGGCCCTGCTCGCCCTGACCAGCTCCGACACCACCAACCTCGAAGCCGTGCTGTACTCCCGGTCCGTCAGGTCCGACGTACGCGTGGCTCTGCGCCTGTACGACGACGACTTCGCAACCGCCGTGTACCGCACCCTTCGCGCGGCGCACCCCGAGGCCCTCACGCGCAGCCGCAGCGTCACCCACCTCGCGGCGCCCGCCTTCGCCGGGGCGATGATGGGCCGGCAGATCCTGGGGGCCATACCGGTGGAGCGCCGTGTCCTGCTGTTCGCCGCGGTGGAGGTGTCCGGTCACCGCGAGCTCGAAGGGAGGACCGTCGCGGAGTCCTTCCGGCCCGGGGCCTGGCGCGTCATCGCCCTCGACACCGCGGCTCCCGAGGACCGGCGCCCGGACCTGGCGTCCACGCCCGACGGTGACGGCGACTCCTTCCCGGGCCTCGTCTGGGATCTCCACCCCGGCTACGTCTTCAAGGCTCAGGACCGGGTGGTGATCGCAGCCACCCGACGGGGTCTTGCGGAGGTCCTCGGGCGCCGGAGCAGCCCGGTGACGGGCGCATGACGGATCTGATGGCGGTGATCCTTTTCCGGCACACCACCACACCCATCCAGGCCGATCGCCTCATGGCGGACCGGCACCGGGGGCGCCTCCCGGGCGTCGACGCGCCCACGTGCTCCCCCGCCCAGGCAAGGGTGGACCGGCGGAAGGGTTCGTCAACGGGTTCAGCCGGCCGCAGCGCAGTTCGCGCGGAGCGGCGGGGAAGGCCTGACAGCCTGGTATGACATCGGTAGGGTGTCGGTATGGCGAAGAAGAAGCTCACGATCACGATCGACACCGACAAGGTGGCGGCGATCGAGCAGTACCTGCAGTCGAGCCCCACTGGCTCGGTTTCCGCTTGGATCGAAGACGCGGTGGCCGCCAAGCTCCATCAGGCCGAGCGTGCGGACCGCGCCGTTCGATGGTTCGTCGACCGCGCGCGCGAGGAAAACGCGGGCGAGTGGGAGAAGGCCCTCGCAGCCGTTGAGGCGGCCGACCGCCGGCACGGCTTCACCGGGGACCAGGAGCAGAGCGCCGCGTGAACACCGGCTATATCCTCGACCACACCGCCATCGCGGCCCTCGCCCACGGCGACCTGTACATGGCCGCGCGCGTCTTCCGATCCGTCCAGCAGGTCCAGCCCCTGTACGTGCCCGCAGTCGCCTTCGCTGAAGGGCTCACCCCCGTCGTGCAGGCGGAGGTGGCGCGAATACTGCAGGACGCCCTGTCGGCGCCGTGCTTCGTCTTCCGCTCCCTCGACGAACCCGCATGCTGGGCCGTCGCTCAGCTCGCCCGCGAACGGGCGGCCGATCTGCCCACCGCTCACGCCGCACACCTCGCTCTCGGCTCCGCGCTGCCGGTGCTGACCCGCCAGGCGGGGGCATACAAGCAGATCGACGACCGGATCATCACCGAGGAGATCGGATAGACGGCCCCCGCCGCCGGCCTTGCTCCGCGATGGGGGCAGCGTGCGGCCACCAGGGACGCGAGCCTTACACGCACGCCACGCCGGATACCTGCGAAACGACACCAACCTGCATCGGGTGAACGCCACGCTCTTCCCGCGCAGCCCAGGTCAACGCCCCACGGCCTGGTGGACACCCCCGTCGCCGGCGAAGGGGCAGCCGGCGGTACGGCCCAACTACCAGGCCGACCGCGGGTCCTGGACATGCTCCGGTGAGTGCCGAAGCTCCACTTCGCCTTGATCAGTCCGCAGAAGAACGCCGGGGTGGGGCTCCGCCCTCTTCCACTCCGGCACCGGCGTATGGAATCGCTGAGTTCCCGGGATATCCACCTCAACCAAGACCCCGTCACGGAACATCCACAAGGCGAAACAGTCGTCCTCCTCGTCATGGAGCATCACCTGCACACACTCCGGCCTGTTCCAGGGCAACGACTCCAGGTCCCGCAGTACCCCGTAGCGCCCTCGCCACCTGTGGAACTCTATGTACCAGCCCCCCACGAACCAGTCCTCTATCCGCGTGAAGCGGCCACTCCAGGTACGCGCCTCGTCGAACCGAGTCAAAGGTTCCATCACCTCATCCTCGTACTGCGCCAACACGATGACCTGCGCGTTTCTACTCATCCGCATATATCACCCCGAGCCGCGCCCCACCGCAAAACCATTTTCTCGGCGCCGAATGCACGGGCGGCGGTGGTGCATCGCGACGGCAGCCTCGCCGACGCTCCCGGCGCTGCCGACCTGCCGGCCCTGCGGGCGCTGACCAGGCCGCTCGAGCACCTGGCCACGGTGCCGGTGCCGGTGCCCCGGGAGGACTCGCCGACGCCTGGCGGCGGGGGTCAGGCCTTCGGAACGGTGTTGATGTAGTCGGTTCCGGCGTTGTAGAAGCCGTCCACCGTCTTTTGGACGTCCGCCTGGGGGACGGCCTCATCGGCCTTGTAGTAGACCCAGTTGACCTTCATGTCCCACGTGCGCGGACCACCGGTGGCGGGTGTGTCGATGAACCAGTTGCTGAAGTGGATGTCCATCTTCTCGCGCGGGACGTATTTGCCGGAGCTGGTGAACAGCGTCTTGCCGTCCAGTGAGTAGGTGACCGTTCCGTTCATGGCGGTGACCATCAGGATGTGCCAGCCCTCGGTGCGCTGCTTGAGCGTGTGGCTGACCCGGTCCGGCGGGTCGGCCTTGTACCAGCTGACGGTGTCGAGTCGCGGACCCGCCGAACCCCAGCCGCCGTTCGGCAGGTACTCGAAGTCCAGCTCGCTGTAGTCGGCTGAGGCGTCCGAGGGGGAGATCGGGAAAAAGGTCTGGACGACGTGGTCGCCGTTGCGGCCGCTCGTGGGCTTGCCGCTGAAGTGGACCCGAGCGGCGAAGGTCCCCGTGAAGAGGTTCTTGCCGGTGCCCTGCACCTCGACCTGCTTGGTGCCCTGCTTGGTGCCGTCGGTGGAGGACTGCAGTTGCAGCACCCTGCCGCCCTGGGCCGTCGTGTCGGAGGGGAAGCCGGCACCCGCGGTGGACCAGGTGTCCTTGATCCCCGGGCCGCCCCCGCCGGTACGCACCTCCCAGCCGTGGGCGGCGAGCGAGGGGTCGTCGGGGCCGCTGTAGTGGAAGCTGTCGAACAGGGTTCCCGGCGGACCGGAGGGGGTCGGCGACGCGCTGGGGGCGGGCGCGGCGGCATCGTCACCGGGGCCACCGGAACACGCGGCGAGTACGCACAAGAGGGCGGGCAGCGTGAGCGCGGTCCACACACGGCGACGAGGGGTGCGGCGGGGCTGGCTCACACGGGCTCCTTGGGGCGTAGAGGCGGTACCTGGACACGCCCTCTGCATGGGGATCGTCACCGGCTGAACCGATGAGGGCGTCATCCTAAGGTGCGCCGTGACCGCCCGGGCGACCGCGGGGGTGGCCGCAGGGGCGGCTTCGGGTGCCCCCGGCCACCGAGCCCCCGGGCGCTACCACCCGGGTTGGACACGCACCGGTCAGAAGTGGCGACAGGGCGACCGTATCTACTAACCGGTACAACCAATTCCGTTTCGATCTGATCACGTCCCCCGACTAGATCGGGTCATATGCCGACATCGGGCCGAAGTCCCCTCAGGTCGGTGCACTAGCGTTCGCCCTGCGATCCCGCGGTCTACGTACCCTGCAATGAAAGGCCTCGCAAGGTGCGCCCAGCCATGACTTCCGTCCAGCGCGGATCGGCACGCCCGACCAAGCCTGAAACGTCCGAGTCGAGCTTCGAGGAGCCCGCCCCCGCACCGGTGTTCGTGGACCAGTCGGGTCTGCGCGGCCGTCTGCTGCGGGGTTTCGGCTGGCCGGTCTCCGTGATCGGCGCGATCCTGGCGGTCGCCATGGGCAGCAGCCTGATCGGTGTGCAGGCGGACGCCCCGGCGATGGGGATACCCCCGCAGCCCTCGCGCTCACCCGTGCCGTCGCCGGCCCAGTCGTCCCCATCGACCTCGCCGTCCTCGTCGTCCTCGTCGTCCTCGTCGTCCTCACCTCGGACGGTCGCGCGGTCTGCGACTCCCGGGACGAAGACGCCGGCCGCCAAGACCTCGGCCACCCCGTCGAAGACCGCAGCCGCCCCCTCGAAGGCGGCCGCCACCCCGCCGAAACCGGCGACCACCGCACTGCGCGGGGCGAAGCCCTCGGGCCGACCCACCACGCAACCCTGATCACCCGCACCACCGTCTCCAGGAGCGTCATTGTCCCGCCACCAGCGCCGCCGGCAGTCCCCGCTGAGGCCGCGCCGGCTGGCCGCGCCGCCGCTGCGCTTCTTCATGCCGCTGTCCCTGCTGGCCTGCCTGCTCGCCCTGCTCGTCCTGCGCGGCCTGGCCACCAACGAAGCGTTCCACGACTCCCGGATCGCGATTTCGGTCGACAAGACGACCGTGCCGAACCACCTGCTCAAGGGTGGTCCGGTCATCGACGCGCGCGGTGGCAAGAACGCGAAGCCGGTGAGCTATCACATCCCCGACCGCACCGCGGTTCTGAGCTTCGACGACGGTCCCTCTCCGGAGTGGACTCCGAAGATCCTGGACGTACTCGCGGCCCGCGACGTCCGTGCGGACTTCTTCGTGACCGGCGCCATGACCACGCGCAATCCCGAGCTGATCCGGCAGATCGTCGCGGGCGGCCACGAACTCGGGGTGCACACCTTCACCCACGCCGACATGGCGTACCAGTCCCAGGGCCGGATCGGCTGGGAGCTGGCGCAGACGCAGCTCGCGCTGGCCGGCGTCGCGGGCATCCACAGCGCGCTGTTCCGCCCGCCGTACTCCTCCGACGCCACAGCGATGGACGACTGGAACTACCCGGTGATCAAGTACGTGGGCGCGCGCGGCTACCTCACCGCGTTCATCGACCGCGACACCGAGGACTGGAAGCGTCCCGGAGTCGAGGAGATCGTCAAGAGGGCGATGCCGTCCAAGCCCGGAGCGGGCGCGCTGATCCTGATGCACGACGCGGGCGGCGACCGTACCCAGACCGTCGCCGCGCTCGAGCAGATCATCGACAAGCTGCAGGCCCAGGGCTACCGCTTCACCACCATCTCCGACGCCCTCGGCGCCTCCAGCGCCACCGTGCCGGTGACCGGATACCAGCTGTGGGCGGGCAAGGGCTACATCTGGGCCACCCAGGTCGCCGTGCACACCCTGCCGGTGCTGGTCGGACTGCTGGCCCTCGTCGGCTTCCTCAACTTCGGACGGTTCGCGCTGATGCTCGTCCTCGCACCGATCCACGCCCGCCGCTCCAAGAGGAGGGACGCCTGGGGGCCGCCCGTCACCGGGCCGGTCACCGTACTCGTCCCGGCCTACAACGAGCGCGAGTGCATCGCCAACACCCTCAACTCCCTGGCCGTCAGCGATCATCCGATCGAGGTGATCGTCATCGACGACGGCTCCTCGGACGGCACCGCGGACATAGTCGAGGAGATGGGCCTGCCGTTCGTCCGGCTGATCCGCCAGGCCAACGGCGGCAAGTCCAGCGCGCTCAACACCGGTATCGCGGCCGCCTCGCACGACATCATCGTGATGATGGACGGCGACACCGTCTTCGAGCCGTCCACCGTGCGCGAGCTGGTCCAGCCCTTCGGCGACCCGGAGATCGGCGCGGTCGCGGGAAACGCCAAGGTCGGCAACCGCGACAGCCTGATCGGCGCCTGGCAGCACATCGAGTACGTCCTCGGCCACAACCTGGACCGCCGGATGTACGACATGCTGAACGTCATCCAGACCATCCCCGGCGCCGTCGGCTCCTTCCGCAAGGAGGCGCTGCGGCGGGTCGGCGGGATGAGCGACGACACCCTCGCCGAGGACACCGACATCACCATCGCGGTGCTCTGCGACGGCTGGCGGATCGTCTACGCCGAGAACGCCCGCGCCTGGACCGAGGCTCCCGCCAGCCTCCAGCAGCTCTGGTCCCAGCGGTACCGCTGGAGCTACGGCAGCATGCAGGCGATGTGGAAGCACCGCGGCGCGGTGACCTCCCGCGGACCGGGCGGGCGCTTCGGCCGGGTCGGGCTGCCGCTCGTCGTGCTGTTCGGCGTGGTCGCCCCGCTGCTGGCGCCGCTGGTCGACCTGTTCCTGCTGTACGGCGTGTTCTTCGGGGACGCCGGGATCACCCTCACCAGCTGGGGCGGCTTCATCCTGCTCCAGGCCGCGCTGTCCTGGTACGCCTTCCGGCTCGACCGCGAGAAGCCCTGGTACCTGATCAGCCTGCCGATCCAGCAGCTGGTCTACCGGCAGCTGATGTACATCGTCCTGTTGCAGTCCGCGATCACGGCGATGACCGGGGGCCGACTGCGCTGGCAGAAACTCCGGCGCACCGGCGAGGTCGCCGTACCGGTGGAGGCGTGATCGTGACCGCATCCTTCGACCTCGGTCGCACTCGGGACACCATCCAGTTGAGGGTCCCGGCCGCACTGCGAGCTGACCCGTCAGGGGAGCCGGAGCCGGCGCCTGCGCCCCAGCCGGACCCGCAGGCGCAGGCGCCGACCGAGCGCAAGGGAGGCCGGGATCGCTATCTCGACCTGCTGCGCGCGCTGGCGCTGGCCCGCGTGATGCTGTACCACAACTTCGGCTGGTTCTGGCTGCCCCTCGTCTTCCCGTCGATGGGCGTGATGTTCGCCCTGGCCGGCTCGCTGATGGCCCGCTCCCTCAGCCGTCCCGCCCTCGGCGTGATCCGCGGCCGACTGCGCCGCCTGCTGCCGCCGATGTGGCTGTTCGGCGCCGTGCTGATCGCCCTGCAGATCCTCGACGGCTGGGGCCCCCAATCCGAGGGCCACCCCACCTGGTGGTGGTCCAAGCTGGCCTTCTGGATCCTGCCGCTGAGCACCCCGCCGTACGGGGAGGACCTCGCCGGCTTCCAGCTCGTGGAACCCGCCTGGGCCACGCAGATCATCGTCCCGCTCTGGTACCTCCGAGCCTACCTGTGGTACGTCCTGCTCTCGCCGCTGCTGCTCCGGGCACTGCGACGCTTTCCGGTGGCGACGCTGTCCGCTCCGCTGGCGATGGTGATCGTCATGAACGCGTTCTTCGTCGACCAGGAGTTCGTCTACAGCCGGGTCTGGGAGACCGCCAACGACTTCGCCACCTTCGGGGCCTGCTGGATCCTCGGCATGGCCCACCAGGAGGGGCTGCTCAAGAAGATCCCGCAGTACGTGCTGCCGTCCGTCGCGCCGCTGATCATGGTGGCCGGCCTGTGGTACCTGCAAACCCGGCCTGTCGATCCGACCGTGGCGACCGACATCGAGGCCTGGCCCATCGCCCACGCCCTGTGGTCCTTCGGCTTCGTCGCCATCCTGCTCCACGTCAGCCCGTCCTGGGATCGGTGGCCCAGGCCCCTGGAACGCTGGAACGGCCTGATCAGCCTGCTCAACTCACGAGCCGTCAGCGTCTACCTCTGGCACCAGGTTGCACTGGTGGTCGCCATCCCACTGATCGACCCCCTCTGGAGCGTCCCCTTCTTCTACGACAACTTCCAGTGGCTGCTGGCCAGCCAGTGGTTCACGCTGCTGGTGGCGATCCCGCTGCTCGGGCTGCTGGTCCTGACCTTCGGCTGGGTCGAGGACGTGGCCGCCAAACGCTCGCCGCGGCTCTTCCCGTACCCGCGCCGCCCCCGGGGCCGCCGCCGAGCCGCCGACTGACCCGGCCGCGCGCGGACCAAGGCCTTCCGGCGCGGGACTGGCGAGCCGCCGACGATCCGAGTCCGCTCTGAAGCGAACCCTCTGCGCCCCTACCGCTTGGGCCGGCCCGCTGGCCTGCTCGCGCGCCACCGCACCCAGGACGGCCATGAACGTACGCATGGCGGGCGTGAACCAGAGGGATGCGGCGCTGGTCTTCACCAGCCTCTCTCTATTCCATTCGGCTGGAGGCCAATGGCCGACAACGGGCTGAGCCGGCCGAGCGAGGCGATCAAGCACAGCACGCCGCCGACTGTCACAGCGGCGTCTGTCGGGGGTACCTGTTGCGGACCGTGCTGAGTATCTCGCCCGTCTGGGAGGATCGGAGGGGGCCCGGGCAGGAGTGGGCGCCCCAGTCGCGGCCGCCCATGCTGTGGATGCCGAAGCCGCGGCCCCGCGGTGTGGAGGCGGGTTCGAGGGGCCAGCCGTGCTGGGCCATGCCCCAGGCGTAGATCCGGGCGACGGAGTCCACCTGCTGTGCGGTCAGTGGCCGACTCGCGAAACCGGACGTCTCCACCGAGAGCCACGACGGGTTGCCGGCAGACTGTGCCCAGGCCCGGTCGTGCGCGGCGACGTACTGTTCGATCTCGCCGGACTGCGAGACCCAGAAGTGTGCGGAAGACTCCACCGCCGGGTCGCTGAAGTGGTCGTGGAGGGAGTTCTCGCCCTCCTGCACGTGCAGGACCAGACCCCGCATCTCCCGGATTCCTCGCGGAGTGAAGTTCACCGCCAGCGGCTTGCGGGTGGCGTCCGGCATCCACGCCTGCCCCGGTCGTGCAGTCGTTGCGGCGGGTGGCCGCGCCCCGCCCGCTCCTTGCGTTTCCGTTCGGCCCGATCCCCCGGAGGCCCCGCCGAAGTCGACGACGACGCCGAGAGCGGTGGCGATGAGTCCGCCGCCGGTACATACCAGTGCCGTACGGCGTGACACCAGCTGCGGCTTCGGCTTCGGTTTGCGGTGGCTCACGCGAGCGGCCCCCTGGGCCTGTCTCGTCCGGAACGGAGCATCGGGGGATCCCTTGCTGGTCTGGTGTTCTCCAGCGGAATGCTTCCCGACCATTAATGTCGGAATGAGACCGAATGATGACCGTTTCGTGACAGCTGGATGGGCCCGGCGCGTCGCGCCCAAGGTCAGGGCTGCCGCGCCGAAGGAGACGTCGAAGCGGTCGCACCCGATGGTGACGCTGCTGTAGTCGGCCGGGTTCACGTCGGCCGGGATCTCGCAGTTCTGGTCGCCCTTGCTGCCCTTGAGCTTGCGCAGGCTCACGTACTTGCCGTCGTCGAAGACCCGCCAGCCGGCGACGCCCTCTTCACCGGAGCATCGGTCACCAGACGCGCAGGTCCGGGACATTGCCGGTGCCGAAGCTTTCCAGGCGGAGGGTGCGGGATCCGTCGGCCAGGCGGATGATCTGAGGCGGGTGATCGGGTGGGCCATGATAAGGCTGGCTGCTGCACCGGGCCTCCAGGTGGTACCCGTGGCCTCCTGTCTAGTGTCTGCCTTGTTGAGTTGGCGCTTTGCCCTTGGCGCTTTGCCCTTGGCGATTTGCATGCGGCTGGGCACGGACTGGGATCCGAGCCGACCAGAGGGAGGGTCTGAGTGAGTGCGGATGTGGAACGGGAGCGCTGGGAAATGCTTTCCGGAGCCGGTGTGGGGCCGCTGCGGTTCGGGATGCTGCCAACCGAAGTCGCTGAGGCGTTGCTGATCACCGAGCCCCCGGCGCGGGTTGGCGGTCCGTACAAGCAGGAAGACTTTTCGAATGGGGTGAAGGCGTTCTACGACGCGGGCAAGCTTGCATGCGTCGCTCTGGATGCAGTCACCGGCCCGCAAATCTTCCTGGCCGGCTTCCCGCTGGCGGGGAGGGACCCAGCGCAGGGTTATGAATTCCTTATAAAACATGCCGCAGAACATGAGAACTGGGTGTTGTACACCCCTGACGAGTCGATTGCCCTGACGGACCTCGGACTGCTGCTGCGTTCACAGCAGGTCGGGGAAGCACGCCTCACGCGTCCGCTTCTCGTGAAGGAGGAGTGGCTGGACTCGCAGTACTTCCGAGACCACCTCCCTCTGGAGGAGCCGACCTTCGGCTGAGCACGCGTGGCTTCAACCTGGCGCGGGGCAGACGCCTCCAGCGTCTCCCCGCGCCTTCGGATGACCAACCTCGCTGCCTAGATCCGACCGCTACCTATGCGAGTGGGTCGACGTTCGGAATCTGCCTCCCCGGCGACGGCGCGACCGCGCGGGCTCACCGCCGCCACCGACAACGCCCGGCGGGAGCCCGATACGGCCCTCGGCGTGCTCGACCGACCTTCAGGTGACCGCGCGTGGGTAAGAGCCACTGCGGCCCGCGGGACTGCAGGACGTCCTCGCGGTCGGTGACGCGTTCGGGTGCGGCCGGGTTGTCAAGTCCCGACTCCCGGGCCGTGACCGGGGTCGGCTGGGCGGGGCTCAACGGAATCACCGAAGCCGCCGAAGGGGTGGCGGGCAACTCGGACCGCGTCCGTGTCCCCCCACACCTCGACCCCGCGCAAGGCCCACCTCCCATGACCGTCACCAGGACCCGATGGTCGACCCGTGCGGGCCACGGCAGCGCAACGGACGCGGGCCTGCCCGCCGACTGGTGCCGGTGGACAGGCCCTCGCCGTCGCTCATCGCGGACTGGCCGCCGGGCGGCCGCGGAACTCAGATCATGTTCTTGTAGATGTTCCAGCCGGTGCCGAACTTCACGCGGGCGGTGAAGGTCGCGGTGCCGGCGTTGCCCGTTGAGGTGTACAGGTACATGTCGCCGTTCGGGAGGCGGGCGAGCACGTCGCCCTTGCTGTCGCCGTCGATGTCACCTGGCACGACCAGCATGTCGTACACGCCCCAGCCGCTCGCGATCTGCTCCCGCGCGGCGAACGGCGCGGTGGACGTCCCGGTCCCCTTGTAGAGGAACAGCCGGCCGGAGGTGTCCCGGGCGAGCAGGTCGGGCCGCCCGTCGCCGGAGTAGTCGCCGGCGCCGACGAGCGCGTTGTAGGCGTTCCAGCCGCTGCCGACCTTGATGCGTGTGCCGAGCTTGGTGTACACCGCGCCGTCGCCGGGGTGCAGCCACAGGACGCCGGCGGAGTCGCGGCTGAGCAGGTCGCCCTTGCCGTCGCCGGTGAGGTCGCCGGGGCCGACCATGAGCGTGTAGTTCCACGTCGTGCTGACCTTCTGGCCGCGGATGTACAGGTCGCTGCCGATGTTCTGCACGTAACTGGCGTGGTTGTGGCTGTTGAGCCCGGTGGCGTACGTGTTGCGGGACCCGGGCGTCTCGGTGCCGGCGTTGGTCGGCGGCGACAGGTAGTCGCCGTTGGCCAGGGCGTAGTACTTGGCCAGGGTGTTGTTGGTCTGGGTCATGAGGTTCTGACCCTTGCCGTAGAGCTGCGTGGTGCCGGCGCCGACCATGAACTTGTTGCGTTCCCACCCGCTGCCGTAGTAGGTGGGTGCGGCGAACTTGCCTCCACCGATTGACTTGTAGAAGTACTGCAAGCCGTCACGGTTGCGGGCGACCAGGTCGCTCAGGCCGTCGCCGTCGACGTCGTCCGGCCCGCTGACGACGTTGTAGGTGTTCCAGCCGGTGCCGACCTTGACGCGGGGCTTGAGCGGTGCGCTGGCGCTGCCGGATCCCTTGTGGAACCAGAGATCACCGGTCAGGGTGCGGGTGAGGACGTCGCCGAGGCCGTCGCCGTCGACGTCGCTGGCGCCGACGATCTGGTCGTAGATCCCCCAGCCGGAGCCGACCTTGACCCGCGAGTTGAAGGGCTTGCTGACCGTTCCGGTCCCCGTGTACAGCCACAGGTCGCCGGCGTGGTCGCGGGCCAGCAGGTCGGGGTGGCGGTCTCCGGTGATATCGCCGGTGGCGATGAGGCGGTTGTACTTCTGCCAGCCGCCGCCGGACCACAGGGGCGCCGACGTGGACTTCAGGCCGGCCTCGTAGAGCGTGAGCACGCCGTCGAAGGAGAGGGAGAGCAGCTCGGGCTTGGTCGTGCCGCCCACATCGCCCACCGGCAGCAGGTCCTTGAACGAGGCTTCGGGGTCGGTCTTGTAGATCGTGTAGTCGCTCCAGGCCGAGATCGACGACAGGTAGACGCCCGTGCTCTGGTCGTACTCCATGACGATCATGTCGCTGAGGCCGTCCCCGTCGACGTCGTGCCGCGGCTTGGCGGCGGCCACCCGCGCCGGCTCCGTGGCGCGGCCGGGCGGGACGACGCTCGGGTACTGGCGGTCGCTGCGCGGTGCGGGCCCGGAGGCCGACTCAGGTTCCGGGCCGCCCGCGGGCGGTGCGGTGGCGGAGCCGGGTAGGCGGTGCTGCTCGGCTGCGCTGCTCGGGGCGGCGACCAGGGCGCCGACGGCCAGGGCGAGTACGCCGGCGGCCAGGGCTCGTAGTCGTCCGCGGTGTGCTGAAGTCAAGATCCCCCCTGAGGATCGAGCCGGGCCCGCCCGGACACGTCTTGCTGTGTGCTCGGAGACACGCATCCATGCGTGAACGGTTCCCTATTTCTGTCCCTGCAGCTATGCCGTGCCACTGACAACGGATGGGGTCGCTTCGCATCAACTCGATTTTCCACAGGCCCAGTTGCGGTTCGGATACTCCGCAGCCGTCGGCACCACCGACGACGGCCGCATGCGACCCCTCACCGTCCACCTCCCATCCGCCTGTGGCTGGCGATCCGGGCCGCGCTCACCCGGCCGCTGTAGCTCAGCCTGCCTCCTGGCCGCGAGGCACCAAGCGATCGCTCAGACCAGACCTGGTTCAGCGGTGGCCGTCTCCGGGCGCAAGCAGACTCGTCACCTCGGCGATCGCCTCGGCGGACGGCTTGCAGTACCGCCGGTCGATGGCTTCGAACTCCGGCGGGCGGGCGGCGCCACCGCACAAGGGGCACTCTCGCCGGAGGCGGCAGGCTTGACGACCTGCGTGCGCACCTCGACCACTTCGATCAGGTCGGCCGGGGTGCATTGCAGGATCCCGCGCAACGCGGCCAGGGTGTCCATCGACAGACGTTGCGGATCCTGGTCACCAGCCGGTACACCTGCTCGCGACAGGTGGATGCCGTACTCAGCGAGCCTGGGCACCAGGTCGGTGGTCTGGAACATGTCCAGGGTCGCCATCAGTCGGCGCAGGTTCCACCGGAACCCATCGTCCTCAAGGGGCCGGCCACTCGATGCCCGGGCTGCGTCCGGCTCAGGCTTGCCGTCGTCTCGGAGCCGCAGGAGCGGCTGCTGCTGCTCGCGCCGACCGGTCACCTGCCTCGGCGGAATCCTCGTCTGCCGATGAGCGGGTTGTAGGCCAGGCCGCCCTGGTCAGTACGCAATCCGCGCAGCGCTCTCGTCAGTCGGGCGACGCCCGTCGCGTAGGCGATGCCGAAGACGAGTGAGGCGAAGAACGCCAGGTGCCGGGAGAACCCGTCGATGAGTGGGAAGATCTGCCAGTGGGTCAGGTAGATGTACAGGGAGCTGGTCGCGAGGAGACCTGCGAGTTGGTTGAGGCGCTCGCGGCTGGGGATGGTGGGCACCCACACCAGTAGCGCGAAGCCGGCCATGATGATCGCTTCGCGGCCGGGGTCGCCGGGGAAGAAGCCCGGCACGGTGGCCAGGGCCGCGGCGGTGACCAGCAGGCGCTGTCGCACGGTGGTGGCCTTCGCCGCCGCCCAGCCGAGGGCGAACAGCCAGAAGACGGTGATCGCGTCAGGTATCTGCTCGCGGTGCGGCAGGCCGACGAGGTCGTAGCGGGTGAGCAGTCCCAGGCCGGCGAGTGCCAGGGGCAGGGTGTACGGGAACCGGCGCTCAGCACGGTCCACGACCGGGAGGCCGAGGATCGCGACGGCGGCGATCAGGATGTAGACGAGGGCCTCGATGAACCAGAACTGCATCCCGGTCTTGAGGTCTTCTGGCCCGAAGACACTGTCGAGCAGGAAGAGGTTGGCGAGCGTGTAGTCGTCGTTGAGCAGGAGGATCAGGCCGATCCAGGCCATGCTCGGCAGTGTGATGCGGGCGATGGCGGTCCAGATCCGGCGTAGGCGTACGCGCCGTTTTGCGGCGGTGAGGTGGAAGCGGGCGAAGTTGTATCCGGCGACGGCAAGGAGGATGTGCGCCCCGCCCTTGATGCCGAAGACATGGATATGGGATCCGACGATGCAGAAGATCGCCAGGGCGCGGAGCGCGACGCTGGTCTCCAACGCCCGCTTGCGGGAGGAGGAAACCGGCTGCTCGGGCTGTCGGAGGTCCCGGATCGGTGTCGTGTGCCAGTTGGCCGGCAGGTGGCCGAGTCGCTCCTCGAGGTGGATCGACATCTCGACGTACGAGAGCGAGTCTCCTCCCAGGCTGACGAACGAACTCTCGTCCGTCACGTCCGTGCGGTCGAGGACCCTCGCATAGAGCCGGCAGAGGCTTTCCGGGATGCCGTCCGGGGTGGCCCCGGGACCGGTGGCGGTGTCCGGCGCCTGGCGGCTCAGTTCGCGAACAGCCTGGTAATCGGGCTTGCCCGTGGGCAGGCGGGGAAGGTCCGGGAGGATACGGACGCGGACCGCACGGGCCGGCAGACCGCACTCTTTGGCGACGAGCCTGCCTATCGTGCGGGCTTCGGATTCGAGGGCACCGACGGCTACGACACAGAGGGCCTCGTCGTCGCCGGTACACAGGGCGGTGACGTCGTGCCGTGCGAGCATCGCCTCGATCTGTCCGGGGTCGATGCGCAGGCCGAGGATCTTCGCGAAGCGGCTGCTCCGGCCGAGGATTTCGTAGAGCCCGTCGGGGGTGCGGCGTGCTATGTCGCCGGTGTGGAGTTCGTGCACGGTGCGGCCCAGGGCGAGGTCGCCGGGGGTGCGGGCGTAGCCGAGCATGACGTTGGGGCCTGAGTAGACCAGTTCGCCGGTGTTCTCTTCGGGGCGTTCGGGCAAGGGGTGGAGGCGGAAGGCACCGCCGGGGATGGCTATGCCCGCTGCCTCGGGGCGGGATTCAGCGAGGTGCGGCGGCAGGTAGGCCATGCGGGCCGTCGCCTCGGTCTGGCCGTACATCACGAAGAAGTCCCAGTCGGCGGCGCGGCCGAGTGCGGCGTACCGCTGGACCTGGTCGGGTGCCAGGCGTCCGCCGGCCTGGGTGATGTAGCGCAGGTGGGGCAGTTCCATGTCGGCGAATGCGACCCTGTCGAGCAGGTCGAAGGTGTACGGAACCCCGGCGAAGGTCGTCCCCCGGCCGGCTGTGAAGAGTTCCCAGAAGCAGGTGTCCGCGACGGAAAGGTCGGTCAGGATCAGAGCGGCGCCGCGCATCAGGTGGCTGTGGACGACGGACAGGCCGTAGCAGTAGTGCAGGGGCAGGGTGGTGGCGGCGCGGTCGGTGTCGCGGATGCCGAGGTACTGGGCGATGGACTCCGCGTTGGCCTGGAGGTTTTCGTGCGACAGGCGGACGAGCTTGGGCGATCCGGTCGATCCGGAGGTGCTCAGGAGGAGGGCGAGGTCCGGGTGCAGGTCGTGCGCCGAGACCGCGCGTCGCTCGTCGAGCAGCCATTCCCCGTCCTCGGGGTGTGCCACGACATCGGGGTCGTATGCGTCGATCAGGGACTGGACGGCTTCGGGGTGGTCGCCCGGCACCAGGAGGACGGGGTGGCCGGCCGCGAGGGCGGCGAGGTGGACGACGAGGGCATCGAGGGTGTTGGCACCGGCCAGCAGGACCAGACGGCGTTCCCGGCCGAGGCGGCGGGCCGCCCTGTCCACGCGCGCGGCCAGCTGGGCGTAGCTGACCTGGCCTTCGGCCGTGATGACGGCGGTCCGGTCGCCGTGGGCGGCGAGGCCGTGGGCGAACGGGACCGACTTGGCGCCTGGAAGCAGGTCGGGGAGGACTGTCACGGGCGAATCTTAGGAAAGCCTTACCTCGCCGGATAGTCACAGGAAAGTCACAAGTGACTCATTGAAGATCCACAGGAAAACAAAGGGTAGAGTCGGCTCCGCCGATACGGGGGCCGGCCGATTTGTTGTGTGCGTCACTCTTGACCTTTAGGTTAGCTTTACCTTACTTATGGGGCGTTACCCGGTTCTCCACTGCCCTTGCAGGAAGGCTTCCCATGCGACGCCCCTTGGTCCGACGCTTGACCGCGCTTTTCGCGGCAGCACTTCTCCTCCCCGGCGTTGCAGGCTGCGGCGTCGACGAGGACGACGCAGGGCTCGTCATCTACTCCGGCCGCAACGAGAAGCTGGTCAAGCCCCTCCTGGACGAGCTGGAGAAGGCCGTCGGCACCACGGTCGCCGTCCGCTACGGCGAGAGCGCCGAACTCGCCGCTCAGATCCAGGAGGAGGGCGGCAAGACCAAGGCCGGCCTGTTCTTCTCCCAGGACGCCGGCGCTCTCGGGGCCCTGTCCACCAAGGGCCTGCTGGAGAAGCTTCCCCAGGCATCCCTCGACAAGGTGGAGGCCGGCTTCCGCGGGGGCGCCGGTGACTGGGTGGGGACCTCCGGACGCGTCCGCGTCCTCGCCTACAACCCGGGCAAGGTAACCAAGGTTCCCGACAGCGTGCACGACCTGGTCAAGCCGGAATGGAAGGGCAAGATCGGCTACGTTCCGACCAACGCCTCCTTCCAGGCCTTCGTCACCGGCATGCGCGTCCTGGAAGGCGACGACGCCACCCGGGCCTGGCTGAAGGGCCTGAAGGCCAACGAGCCGAAGGTGTACGAGAACAACCTCAAGGTCCTGGACGGCGTCGGCAAGGGCGAGGTCTCCCTCGGCCTGGTCAACCACTACTACTGGTACGAGCAGGTCGCCGAGAAGGGCGAGACCAAGGTCAAGGCGAAGATCCACTTCCTGCCGGGCGGCGACCCCGGCGCCCTCGTCAACACCGCAGGCGTCGGCATCATCAAGGGCAGCGACCAGGCACCTGCCGCCCAGAAGGCCGTCGACTTCCTGCTCTCCGAGAAGGCCCAGAAGTACTTCGCCGACGACACCAAGGAATACCCGCTGGCGGCAGGAGTCACCAGCACGGTCAAGGACCTGCCGCCGCTGGCCTCCCTGGACTCCCCCAAGATCGACCTTGGGAAGCTGGAATCGCTGCAGGAGACCCTGAAGATGCTCCAGGAAGCCGGGATGGTCTAACCCGTCATGCGCTCCACGGATCCCGTCGCGCCGACGGATCCCGCCACCGACCCCCGCCCGGCCGGCGCCGCCACGCCGACCGGGCGGTCGCGTGCCGGGCGCCGCCCGCCTGCCGTCCTGCTCATTCCCGCGACCGTCGCCGCAGTGTTCGCCCTGCTGCCGCTCGGCTACCTCGCCGTCCGCTCCCTGGAGCGCGGCCCCGCCTTCGCCTGGGACGTCATCGCCAACGAACGCACCGCCCAACTCCTGGTCCGCAGCCTCGGACTGGCCGCCGTGGTCGTCGCAGCGTGCCTGGTCCTCGGTGTCTCGCTGGCGTGGCTGACCGTACGGACCTCGCTGCCGGGCGCCCGGGCCTGGTCGGTGCTGGTGACCCTGCCGCTGGCCGTGCCCAGCTACGTCGCCGCCTTCGCCTGGCTGTCCGCCTTCCCCGACTTCGCCGGTTTCACCGGGGCTGCGCTCGCCCTGACCCTGGTGAGCTTCCCGTACGTCTATCTCCCCGTCACCGCCGCGCTGCGCGGCAACGATCCGGCCCAGGAGGAGGTCGCCCGCTCGCTCGGCCACGGACCCCTGAAAACCTTTCTGCGTGTGACCCTGCCGCAGCTGCGCCCCGCCGCCGCCGGTGGGGCCGTACTCGTCGCGCTGTACGTGTTCTCCGACTTCGGAGCCGTGTCGCTGATGCGGTACGACACCTTCACCCGCGGCATCTACACCTCCTACCGGGCCAGCTTCGACCGCACCCCGGCCGCCGCGCTCAGCGTCGTCCTGGTGGTGATGACGATCGCCCTGGTCTTCGCCGAGGCGCGGACCCGGGGCCGTGCCGGCCACGCCCGGACAGGCGGCGGTACAGCGCGCCCCGCCGTCCCCGCCCAGCTGGGCCGCTGGAGGGTGCCGGCTCTGACCTGGTGCGCTGCGGTCACCGGCGCCGCCGTCCTCACCCCGCTGGCGACGCTCGGCTACTGGCTGGCCGTCGGCAACTCCGCGACCTGGAATCCGTCCACACTCCTCGACACCGCCGCCACCACCCTCGGCGTCGCCGCCGCGGGCGCGGCCCTCACCACCCTGCTCGCCCTGCCGGTCGGCGTGATCGCCGCGCGCTACCGCAGCCGGACGGCTCAGCTGCTGGAGCAGTCGGCCTACGCCGGCCACGCCCTCCCGGGCATCACCGTGGCCCTGTCCCTGGTCTTCTTCGCGGTCCGCTACGCCGAACCGGTCTACCAGGAACTCCCGCTGCTGGTCTGCGCGTACGCCGTGCTGTTCCTGCCCGTAGCCGTCGCCGGCACCCGCGCCGCCGTACTCCAGTCCCCGCCCGTCCTGGAAGACGTCGCACGCTCCCTCGGCCGCTCCCCGCTGAAGGTGCTGCGCGAGGTGACCGTGCCGCTGGCCGCCCCCGGGGTCGCAGCCGGAGCGGCCCTCACCTTCGTCGTGTGCATGAAGGAGCTGCCGGCCACCCTCCTGCTGCGTCCCACCGGCATGGACACCCTGGCCACGCGCCTGTGGACGGAGACCGGTACAGGATCCTTCGCCGCCGCCGCGCCCTACGCAGCCGCGCTGATCCTGCTGGCCGCCATCCCGTCCTACCTCCTCGGAAGGCACCGCACATGACCGACCTTCAGATCACCGGACTGGGCAAGGCGTACGGCCCCGGTGGGCCGGTCCTCGACGCACTCGACCTGACCGTCCCCGGCGGCGCACTGGCCGCCGTACTCGGCCCCTCCGGCTGCGGCAAGACCACACTGCTCCGCATCATCGCCGGATTCCTGCGCGCCGACGCGGGCACCGTCACCCTCGGCGGACGCGCACTCTCCGGCCCCGGAGTCCATCTGGCGCCCGAGCGCCGCCGCATCGGCATCGTGCCCCAGGAAGGCGCGCTCTTCCCCCACCTCAGCGTGGCCCGCAACGTCGCCTTCGGCCTGACGGGCCTCGACCGGGCCGCGCGCCGTCGCCGCACGGAGGAGATGCTCGAACTCGTCGGCCTCGCGGGCTACGGTGACCGCATGCCGCACGAGCTGTCCGGCGGACAGCAGCAGCGCATCGCCCTGGCCCGGGCTCTGGCACCGAAACCCGCTCTGGTCCTCCTCGACGAACCGTTCAACGCCCTCGACGCCGCCCTGCGCACCGGCGTACGGGCCGACGTACGCGCCGCCCTGCACGCGACCGGGGCCACGGCCCTGCTCGTCACCCACGACCAGCAGGAGGCACTCTCCACGGCCGACCTGGTCGCCGTCGTCCGCAACGGGAAGGTCGCCCAGTGCGACACGCCCCACGAGGTCTACCGCCGCCCCGCCGACCCCTGGGTAGCCGCCTTCGTCGGTGACGCGGTACTCGTCTCCGGCACGGCGGACAACCAGTCGGCGACCACAGCCCTGGGCCGCATCCCCCTCACGAACCCACCGGGCGGGCTCAGCGAAGGAGTCGTGCTGCTCCGCCCCGAACAACTCCACCTCACCGACACCGCTTCGGCAGGGGCCGCCGGCACGGTCACGGAGACGCGCTTCTACGGCCATGACGCCATGGTCACCGTCGCCGTCGACGGCATGGACGCGCCCATCGACGTACGCGTACCCGGCCAGGCCCCAGTCCGCCCCGGCCAACGCACAGGCATCACCGTGACGGGCGAAGCCACCCTGCACCCCACGCCCGCGTGACGCTTCCCCACACGAGGACTGTTCAACGGCTCCTACCTGCCGCCGCGGTGCTCGTAGACCGTGACCCGCAGATCGCTCATCCCCACTCCGGCGCGCGGCCCATGGTGAGCCGCTGTGCTGCGGGCCCTGCGGGTGACATGCAGGGAATGGGCCGCGGCGGGACGGGGTTCTCCCGGAGTACGCCTTCCGTCCTGAAGGAGGATGCCGTGGCACTGTCCCGAACCGAGCGTGAGCAGTTCCTCGCCGAACCCCATATCGCCGCTCTCGCCGTGAGTGCGGGCGATGACCGCGCGCCGCTGACGGTACCGATCTGGTACCACTATTCTCCTGGCGGCGACGTCTGGATCATGACCGGCCGCGACTCCCGCAAGGCGGAACTGATCGAGGCCGCAGGTCGGTTCAGTCTGATGGTCGACCGCGTGGAGCCGACGATCCGGTATGTGTCGGTCGAGGGCCCGGTCGTCTCGACCGTACCGGCGGTGCGCGAGCAACTGGTGTGGATCTCCTCGCGGTACCTGCCGGCTGAGAAGGTAGACGACTACGTCGACGACGCGTGGAAGAACCACGGCGAGCAGGTGGTGATCCACATGCGTCCGGCACGTTGGGTGAGTTCGGACCTGGGCCAGGTGTAGACCGGCCGCCGCACTGGCACCGCACCTTTGAACGGCGCTGCGATAGACCCGGCTCGGCTCCCCCGAGTCGCGCCAGACCGCCGACCGTGTGCTGCGGGTCCCCGCCAGCTGCTCACGGGCTGCCACGCCACCAGCGCGGGCTCCCTTCGCGCTCCTGGGGGTGGCGTCGGTTCGACCACTTTACGACGTACCACCGATCGTGCCCTCGGAATGGTTGTTTCCTTGGCTGAAACGTTGCGTCCGGGGCGTCACCATATCCGTCACGGCGAGGTAAGAGTATGTCGGTCCATGCGAGGAGATTCTCAGCGCAGGGAGAAGAGTCGAACCACAGACGCACATAGACCGCTGCGGACCGCTGTGTCGATATCCGTGGCGGTCGTGGTTCCCAAACATGGCGCCTTCATCGGCCGGCTTTTTCTGCCGCCGGACACATTCCTCTACTCCGATATTCCGGTCATCCCGGGCGGGGGATCATCGCGCCGACGCCGGGGCCAGAGGGATCCGACTGCCGAGTACATCGTTCCGGCCTGACGCTGACGCGCTTGGGGCTGGGAACTGCGTCCTTCGGCTGTGGGCCCCGGATGGGATCGACTTCCGGCGTGGTTCACGTGCATGATGCTCCCCACCACGGAGCACATCCAGTGCTACAGCCGCTTCGGATCTGCCTCGCCGATGTCCTGCATAAGCGCCCGCTGCACGTCAACCCATTTAAGCGCCCCACCCACACGGATTCATTCGACTCAGATCCGATTTCCCATTCCACTGCGGCCCGTTCCTGCTATTGCCGGCGCTGCGATGCCGCTGCGGCTACGTGGGCCAGGTGGTAGCACCGTCTCGTCCGGTACCGGCGGATGGCAGTATGGCCGGATGGATATCCTCCGCAGGAACAACGTAACCGTCATCGGTTCACCCGGCAGCCCCGTGGTCATGCTGGCGCACGGGTTCGGCTGCGATCAGAACATGTGGCGCCTCGTGGCACCCGCGCTGGCCGAGGAATTCCAGGTGGTCCTCTTCGACTATGTCGGATCGGGCGGCTCCGACGCCGTCGCCTGGAGCGATGAGCGGTACTCGTCGCTCGACGGCTATGCCCGCGACGTGGTCGAGGTGTGCGAAGCCCTGGACCTGCAGGACGTGGCCTTCGTCGGGCACTCGGTCAGCGCGATGATCGGGGTCCTCGCGGCGGCCGCCGCCCCTGAGCGGCTCTCCTCCCTGGTCATGGTCGGCCCTTCCCCGTGCTACATCGACGACGACACCTACCGCGGCGGGTTCAGCGCCGAAGACATCGACGAGCTGCTGGAGTCGCTCGAGTCCAACTACCTCGGCTGGTCGGCCGCGATGGCGCCGGTGATCATGGGCAACCCGGAGCGCCCGGAACTGGGCGAGGAGCTGACCAACAGCTTCTGCGCCACCGATCCGGCCATCGCCCGCGTCTTCGCCCGCACCACGTTCCTCTCCGACAGCCGTGACGATCTGAAGTCGGTGAGCGTACCTACGCTGGTACTGGAATGCGCCCAGGACGTGATCGCACCGCGAGAGGTCGGCGCCTACGTCCACGCGGCCATCCCCGGAAGCCACCTGATCACTCTGGACGCAACGGGTCACTGCCCGCAGCTGAGCGCTCCCGAGGCCACGGCGTCAGCCGTCCGCGCGTTCCTGCGGAAGCTGCGGTGATGAGCCGCACCGCCCGGAACCCGGAGCGGCCCGAGGGCGAGGAGTCGGCTACCGACGTCGTGTTCTCCACTCTGCTGGAGGACACCGCCGAGGAACTCTACGAGTCGGCGCCCTGCGGATACCTGTCCACACTGATGGACGGCACCATCGCCAAGGTCAACGGAACGCTCCTGGCCTGGCTCGGCCTCACGCGCGAGGAAGTCGTGGGCCGCAAGCGCTTCACCGATCTGCTCACCGTCGGCGGCAAGCTCTACCACGAGACGCACTTCGCACCGCTGCTGCGGATGCAGGGAAAGATCAGCGAGATCGCGCTGGAACTCAAGGCGTCGGGCGGCAGACGCCTTCCGGTCCTGGTCACCTCCACGGTGAAGACGAGCGGCGACGGCGAGCCGATGCTCATCCGCACCACCGTCTTCGATGCCCGCCAGCGCCGCGCCTACGAAAACGAACTGCTCCGCGAACGCGAGGCGGCGGACGAGGCGCGTCGCCAGGCCGTAGCCGACCGCGAACGGCTACGGGAAGCACTCGCGGTACTGCAGCAGAGCCTGTTGCCCGCCACTTTGCCTGCGGTACCCGGCATGGAGGCGGCCTCGTACTACCACACGGCCTCCGTCGACCGGCTCGGCGGAGACTTCTACGACCTGTTCCCGCTGGACGACAAGCGCTGGGCGTTCTTCCTCGGCGACGTCTGCGGCAAAGGTCCCCAGGCCGCAGCCGTGACCTCCCTGACCCGCTACACGCTGCGCGCCGCAGCCCTCCATGATGCCGACCCCGCAGCCGCGCTGACCACCCTGAACACCGTGCTCCACGAGCGCTACACGAGTGGGGACCCGCGCTACTGCACCGCCATTTTCGGCATCCTGGAACCCGATGCCGCCGCCGGAACGGTTGCCGTGCGCATCGCGTCCGGCGGTCATCCCCCCGCTCTCGTCCTGCGTGGGGAGGGGCGGGCCGACTACCTCCCCACGCCGGGCGGTCTCCTCGTCGGCATCCTGCCCGAGCCCCATTTCACCGCCGCCGAGACCACACTCGGCCCCGGCGACACCCTCCTCCTCTACACCGACGGCCTCACCGAAGCCCGTATCGGCGCAAACCGCGAGCTTTACGGGGACGAGGCCCTGCGTTCCTTCACCGCCGCCCACACCCATGACGGGCCGCATGAGCTGATCACCGCCCTCACCGAGCTCCTCGACAGCTTCGGCGAAGGCCTGGACGACGACACCGCTCTGCTCGCCCTTGGCGTGCCCCATCCCCTCCCCTTCGCGCGAGAGCACGATCCGACATGAGCGCCCTGACAATCACCACCCGAGACGCCAGCACAGGCCCCGTACTGCACATCGCAGGCGACCTCGACTACGACCAGGCCCCCCGCCTTCGGCAAGCCGTCACAACCCTCAGCCTGAAACCCGGCCAACGCCTCGTCCTGGACCTCTCCGGCATACAGTTCTGCGACTCCAGCGGCATCACCGCACTCATCCTCGCCCGCAACCACGCCGTCGCCGCCCAGGCAGACATCGCCCTGGCGGCCGTCCCCGCGAACACGATGCGCATCCTGCGCATCGTCGGCCTCGACCAGGTTCTCCGCATCCACCACGACGTCGACACGGCAACAGCGGTCCGACCACCCCAGCAGGCCCCCTCTTGAGGCGGGCAGCGCGCACTGTGGGTTCAGCGGCTGGTGGTGATCCATCGCACGAGGGCTGCGTGGGTGGTGTCGTCCAGTGCGGACAGGGTGTGGATGGCTTCCAGGTCATCGGGGAGCGGGGGAATGCCGATGGTGGTCAGTGCTGCGTGGAGGTCCAGGCGACGCCGGTCTGAAGGCTGGAGGGACCAGGTGAGGCGTGGGTCGTACGGCTGCCAGTGAGCCTGCGGAGAGCCTTCGCCGCAGGGAGGCAGCTGCCAGTCCGTATCACCTGGGCGGCTGTGCGGCGAGGCCTCGCAGGTCGCGGACTCGACGGTCGCTGCGCCGGGGAAGCGGTAGGGGTCGAGGTCCAGTTGAGGGACCGTGACCTCTGCCGGGGAACACTGCCAGGACTCCACGAGAACCTCCGGGGGGCGGACGGATGTGTGTCTGCTGTCGTTGCAACGGAACTCGGACACCGCCTGCAGGGGAGGCGGCGACCTGGGGAGACGGGAGAGCCCCACGCTCTCGATCCGATCTCGTCAAACGCGTGCACCTCGCAGGCCTCACGACGTGGAAACACGGGCGTGCGGTGCGGAATCTGACGCGTCGGGGACGACATGCACGGGTGTGGGGTGGGGTGGGGTGTGCCGCGGCTGGTTGCCGCGGCAGGTGGTGG